>NZ_KV794522.1:0-32387 GCF_001808785.1 Streptococcus sp. HMSC077D04
TGAGCTGTTATTTTCAACTCTTACTATTATACAGACTTTTCAAACTTTGTCAACTACTTTTTTTATCTTTTTTCATTTTTTGCATGGCTTCCTAGTATGTACGGATGTCAAACTCTTTAAATACAATACGTAAGTCTCTTAATACTCTTTGACGACCTCGGAAGCGTTCATTTCTTAAGACGCGTTCTAACTCTTCTTGTTTATCTTTACTTTGTTTGTTTCTATAATTTCTTAGTGTCTCATGAAAGAGATAATAATCATCTAGCCAGAGACCTCCCTCGCTTATACGATGACTAAGCTCACCTACTTCTTCATAGGGTTCTTTATCATATCTTCGTTTTTGACTTTCTTGCTTACGGATATAGTCTAGAATTCGATTTCGGAACTTAGTCTTAAAATATTTCCTTAAACGAGGAATATCTTCTACCAGTCCTTCTTCTCTACTGATCAATTCATGTAAGCAAATCATACCCTCTTGTTCCCAATCCGATAGCTCCCATAAATGAAGGTAATATTCATTTCTACACTTGTACACAATTCCCTGGACTTCTTTATACAATTCTTCAATCATATTGTTCCCCTTTCTAGATACAGTCTAACAGATTCAGAAACACTTTTGTCCCATTTCCTCCGTTCTGTCCCCTTTATCTCCTCAACTGCACAAAAAAGAGAGGGCAAGCCTCTCTCTGGGTTATAATTCTGCAATTTGGTTTAGGTTTACTTCTGCTATTGTGTCATTACCAAACATAGAGATAATCATCTTCACTTTATTGTTATCAATCTCTGTAATCTTACCAGTATAATCTGCAAAAGCACCATCAATGATACGTACAGTTTGACCAACTTCAACATCGATATCAAACTCTTGTACAGTTTGTCCCATAGAAACCAAGATATCACGGATTTCTTGTTCCAATAATGGAGTTGGTTTTGATCTATTTCCGTGAGATCCGACGAATCCTGTAACGTTTGGTGTATTTCGAACAACAAACCAAGCTTCATCTGTCATCACCATTTCCACAAGAACATAACCTGGAAAGCGATTTTCTTCTACTTCTTTTCTCTTTCCATTTTTTTCAACTTGCACTGTTTGTGTTGGAATTTCAACGCGTAGAATATTATCCAACATATTGTAGGTTTGTGCACGTTGTAATAGATTTTCTTTTACCTTATTTTCATAACCAGAATAAGTTTGTAAAACAAACCACCCTTTATCAAAACTATCCATGATATTTCCTTTCATAAATAGAAGATTTCTAGTGTAATTAACTCCACTAGCCTTCTAAAAAATGTTAATAAATCGAATCAAACCTGAAACAATCAACTGGTCAAAAATGTAAATAATTACTACAAAGAAAGCTGTGTATTCCATAATAGAACGAAAATCTCTCCAGCTTTCCTTGCGAGTTGGCCATGTTGTGTCTTTAAGAAGTCTAAAAATATCTCCAATAAAACGCATCGCTCTCTCCTATCTCGTTTCTCTGTGTGTAGTGTACTTACCACAATGCTTACAAAATTTATTTACTTCTAGTCGTGTAGGTTTGGGGTTTCCACTAATCTTGATTGAATAGTTTCTAGAACCACAAACCGCACAAGCTAGGCTTGCTTTTTTTAGTGCCATAACGCCTCCATCTTATCTATTATAACAAGAAAGCTAGGCTTTGACAAGCATCTTAACGAAATAGATTGACTACCGAATCCCATATCGTTTGAGCCTTTTCCTTAATTTTAGCATCTGAGATAGCACGGCTAGCCTCATCTACCAGATTTTGTGCACGACTTCTAATATCAGACAGGCTATTATCCGCCTGATTTTCTTCATTACTCTGTACTTGATTTCTTGTATTGGCTGGTGCAATTCCATTTTGCTTATAAGCATTTTCGACTGTAAAGGTACTTCCTGGCGTATAAGGTAAAATGGTATTTGCAATGTTTCTAAAGACATGGGCTGCACCGTTTGAAGTAGAGCCAGCTAGATAGTGGCTTTCATCAGTGGTAGGGAAACCAAGCCAGTGACTAATCACTACATCCGGAGTATAACCAATTACCCACTGGTCACTTGTGTATTCAGGATTGAAAACAGCTTCAGTTGTTCCAGTTTTTCCTGCCATGACATAGTCTGCAGGCGATGAACTAACACCGGTACCGTTGGTGAATGTCCCCAACATCATACTAGTCATCTTGTCAGCTACAGACTTATCAATCACCCGTTTTTGTGAATTTTTATGGCTCGCAATAACCTGCCCACTAGCATTTTCAATTCTACTAATAAAATGAGCTTCCGGCATTAAACCTTCATTTGCAAAAGCAGCATACGCTTGAGCCATTTGAAGAGGGTTGGTTTCAACACCGCTTCCCAAGGCGACACCAAGAACACGATCGACTTTTTCCATATTGAGTCCGAATTTTTCGCCCGCCTCAAAAGCCTTATCAACTCCCAAATCATTAACAGTGGCAACAGCAGGCAGATTAAGAGATTCTGCCAAGGCTTGATACATAGGAACTTCTCGACTCGTTTTGATCCCTGCATAGTTATCAACCTTATAGCTGTCATACTGCATAGTATGGTTATCCAACTGCTTATTCAAAGCCCAGCCAGCTTCAACTGCAGGCGTATAAACAACTAAAGGCTTAATTGTAGAACCAGGGCTACGTTTTGATTGAGTTGCATAGTTGAAATTCCGGAATCCATTTTTATCATTGCCAGCAACCTGACCGACAACTCCACGAACTCCACCTGTTTTCGGTTCGAGAGCCACACTTCCTGATTGAGCAAATGTTCCATCCTCTACCCTCGGAAATAGAGCTGTATTTTCATAGACAACCTGCATATTTGCTTGATAGTTTTGGTCCAGCTCTGTATAAATGCGGTAGCCATTATTGACAATTTCTTCCTCTGTTAGATTATACTTGGAAACAGCTTCATTAACAACCGCATCAAAATAAGAAGGATAGCGGTAATCTGAGATTTTTCCTTCATACTTATCGTGCAATTGCGAAGTCATATCAACTTCTGCAGCTTCGGTTTCTTGGTTTTTATCAATGTAACCCGCTGCAAGCATATTCTGCAAAACAGTATCGCGACGATTGGTAGAATCTTCTACGGAATTCAAAGGATTATACAGTTCCGGCCCCTTTAGCATTCCTGCCAGAGTCGCAGCTTGATCCAGACTCACTTCTGATGCAGAAACTCCAAAGTATTTCTTACTCGCATCTTCTACACCCCACACACCATTTCCAAAATAAGCGTTGTTAAGGTACATGGTTAGAATTTGATCCTTACTATATTTTTTTGTTAATTCTAAGGCAAGGAAAAATTCTTTCGCTTTTCTCTCAACAGTTTGATCCTGCGACAGATAGGCATTTTTAGCCAGCTGTTGGGTAATAGTAGAACCACCACCTGAACGGCCAGCAGTTACAATAGCCAAGAAGAAACGACCATAGTTAATCCCGTCATTTTTATAGAAAGAACGGTCTTCTGTCGCAATAACGGCATTCTGCAAATTTTTACTGATATCAGTCAATTCAACATAAGTTCCTTTTTGACCAGACAAGGCACCAGCCTCCTTTTCTTCACGGTCAAAAATGAGAGTTCGAGTTTTCAAGGCATTTTGCAAATCATTGACATTGGTTGACTTGGCTACAGCAAACAAATAGGTTCCAACTAGCAAGCCTGCACTCAAACCTAGTATAAGGACAATCTTTGTTAGATGATAGCGACGCCAGAATTTTCGAATTGGACCTACTTGGGCCAATTTTTTTCGATCACTACGAGAGCGACGTAAGCTAGTAGAATCAGAATCCTCTAGTTCACTTGTTTCTTTTTTAAAAAGAGAAAGAAATTTCTCGAATAATTTATCTAATTTCATGCGTTTATTTTATCATCTTCATCATAGGAAGACAAGAATTTAGCTATTTCCTATCCAAATAGGGCTTTTTTTGTTACAATATCTGTATGAAATTCACATTTACATTACCAGACTCTCTACCTCAAATGACGGTTAAGCAATTACTAGAGGAGCAACTCCTCATCCCTAGAAAAATCCGTCATTTTTTGAGAATCAAGAAACACATTTTGATTAATCAGCGAGAAGTTCATTGGAACGAAATGGTAAGTCCTGGAGATGTTTGCCAGTTGACTTTTGACGAGGAAGATTATCCCGAAAAAGAAATCCCTTGGGGCAACCCAAACCTCGTTCAAGAAGTTTATCAAGATCAACACTTGATTATTGTCAACAAACCTGAGGGTATGAAAACACATGGTAACCAACCAAACGAAATCGCACTTCTTAACCATGTCAGTGCCTATGTCGGCCAAACCTGCTATGTCGTTCATCGTCTGGACATGGAAACCAGTGGTTTGGTTCTCTTTGCCAAAAATCCTTTTATCCTGCCTATTCTCAATCGCTTACTGGAGAAAAAAGAGATTTCTAGGGAATACTGGGCACAGATCGACGGACATATCAACAGCAAAGAACTTGTTTTCAGGGACAAAATCGGACGTGATCGTCATGACCGCAGAAAACGAATAGTTGATACAAAAAATGGACAATCTGCTGAAACACATGTAAGCAGATTAAAGCAATTCCCAAACAAGACTTCCTTGGTTCGTTGCAAACTAAAGACAGGGCGAACACATCAGATTCGCGTGCATCTCTCTCATCACAACCTCCCTATCCTGGGTGATCCTCTCTATAATAGCAAATCAAAAACAAATCGGCTTATGCTTCACGCCTTTCGACTGTCCTTTACCCATCCGCTTACATTAGAAAAGTTAAGTTTCACTACCCTTTCCGATACATTTGAAAAAGAATTAAAAAAGAATGGATGATTGTTGTGTCATCCATTTTTCAATATAAGAAAAGCAAGGCCAAGAGGCCTTGCTTTTTATCGACTCAAGAATTATTTAGCGATTTTTGCGAAGTATTCAAGAGTACGAACAAGTTGTGCAGTGTATGACATTTCGTTGTCGTACCATGATACAACTTTAACCAATTGTTTACCGTCAACGTCAAGAACTTTAGTTTGAGTTGCGTCAAACAATGAACCGTAAGACATACCTACGATATCTGAAGATACGATTGGATCTTCTGTGTAACCGTATGATTCGTTTGAAGCTGCTTTCATAGCTGCGTTCACTTCATCAACAGTAACGTTCTTTTCAAGAACTGCTACCAATTCAGTAACTGATCCAGTTGGAGTTGGAACGCGTTGTGCAGATCCGTCAAGTTTACCGTTCAATTCTGGGATTACAAGACCGATAGCTTTAGCAGCACCAGTTGAGTTAGGAACGATGTTTGCAGCACCAGCGCGAGCACGGCGAAGATCACCACCACGGTGTGGTCCGTCAAGGATCATTTGGTCACCAGTGTAAGCGTGGATAGTAGTCATCAATCCTTCAACAACACCAAAGTTGTCTTGAAGAGCTTTAGCCATTGGAGCCAAGCAGTTTGTAGTACATGAAGCACCTGAGATAACTGTTTCAGTACCGTCAAGAACGTCGTGGTTAGTGTTGAATACAACTGTTTTAACGTCGTTTCCACCAGGAGCAGTGATAACAACTTTTTTAGCTCCACCTTTAAGGTGTTTTTCAGCTGCTTCTTTCTTAGCAAAGAAACCAGTAGCTTCAAGAACGATTTCTACACCGTCAGTAGCCCAGTCGATTTGTTCTGGATCACGTTCAGCAGAAACTTTAACGAATTTACCGTTAACTTCGAATCCACCTTCTTTAACTTCAACAGTACCGTCGAAACGACCTTGAGTTGTGTCGTATTTCAACAAGTGCGCAAGCATAACTGGATCTGTAAGGTCGTTGATACGAGTAACTTCAACACCTTCTACGTTTTGGATACGACGGAAAGCAAGACGACCGATACGTCCGAAACCGTTAATACCAACTTTAACTACCATTAGTGATTTCCTCCTTATGAAAATCATGAAATTTTTATTGTGAAAAGAGTAACTTGAATCACTACAAATCACCTTTCAACAAACCTATTATATAACTATTTGAGTTGAATTGCAAGTACGGGCGTTGTTTTTTGTCTATACCCCACTTATTTTTCTTTCTCCTTTGAAAGCCTATACTGCTGTCTTTCTTTGTCTACCTAGTCATTTCTCACTTTCCTTTTCAGATGAAAAGTGAAAACAGAAAAGCTAAAAATTATTTTCAATACTCTAATTCTACAAGAAAAGAGACAGGAAATTCCTGCCTCTAGGCTGATAAACAATTATTTACGGCGTCCTGGTCTTTCTTTGTAGCCATAGTAAGAATCTTCGATGATTTCTTGCATATGGTCAACCATTGGAAGACGTGGGTTAGCTGGTGAACATTGATCTTCATAAGCAAGGAAGGCCAATTCACGAGAATGTTCTTTCCATTCTTTTTCATCAATTCCTTGTGCTTTGAAGTTCATTTGGATACCTACGCGCTCACCAAGTTCGTAGACAGCTTTTGCGTAAGATTCCACACCTTCTTCTGGAGTAGAAGCTGGAAGTCCAAGCATGCGTGCGATATCTTGGTATTTTTCATCTGCACGGTAGTAGTTGTACTTAGGCCATGTTGCTGTCTTGGCTGGACGTGTACCGTTGTAGCGGATGACGTATGGAAGCAAGATAGCATTTGTACGACCATGGATTGTGTGGAATTGCGCACCAATCTTATGGGCCATTGAGTGAGAAATACCTAGGAAGGCATTGGCAAAGGCCATACCAGCGATTGTTGAAGCGTTATGCATTTTCTCACGTGAGTGGAAGTCCGCATTCTTAACTGAGCTTTCAAGGTTTTCGAATACAAGTTTAATTGCTTGAAGTGCAAGACCGTCAGTGTAGTCGCTAGCCATTTGGGATACGTAAGCTTCAGTTGCGTGAGTCAATACGTCCATACCAGTATCAGCAGCAACAAATCCAGGAACTGTCAATACCAAAGCAGGGTCTACGATTGCCACAGTTGGTGTCAATGAGTAGTCAGCGATTGGGTATTTACGGTTGTTTGCTTTATCAGAGATAACGGCAAATGGAGTTACTTCAGATCCTGTACCAGATGTAGTTGGAATCGCGATAAATTTAGTCTTCTTACCAAGCAATGGGAATTTGAAGGCACGTTTACGGATATCCATGAATTTTTGTACAAGGTCACGGAAGTCCACTTCTGGTTGCTCGTAGAAGAGCCACATTACTTTAGCAGCATCCATTGGTGAACCACCACCAAGAGCGATGATTGTATCTGGTTTGAAAGCACGCATGATTTCAGTACCACGTTCAACTGTAGTGATATCTGGATCTGGTTCTACATCAGCAAAGATTTGGTAAACAACCTTATTGCGACGAAGATCAAGTTGTTCGATGATACGATCAAGGAAACCAAGCTCTACCATGGCATGGTCAGTAACGATCATGACACGTTCAACGTCACGACATTTTTGAAGGTATTGAATTGAATCACGTTCAAAGTATGTTTTTGAAGGAAGTTTCATCCATTGCATGTTATTTCTCCGTCTTCCGACTTTTTTGATATTCAAGAGGTTAATGGCACTAACGTTATCCCCAACTGAGTTGCGTCCGTAAGAACCACATCCGAGTGTCAATGATGGCAAGAAGGCATTATAAACGTCCCCGATACCACCGAAAGTAGAAGGTGAGTTACAGATAACACGAATAGCTTTAACAGCTTTACCAAATTCTTTAGTCAATTCTTCGTCAGCTGTGTGGATAGCTGCTGAGTGTCCAAGACCGTTAAATTCAACCATTTGACGAGCTTTGGAAATACCATCTTCACGGCTTTCAGATTTCAAAACTGCGATAACTGGTGACAATTTTTCACGAGTCAATGGCTCATTTTCACCAACTTCTTTACATTCTGCAGCAAGAATGTTTGTTCCTTCTGGAACTGTAAATCCTGCTTGCTCTGCAATCCAAGTTGCTGGTTTACCAACGATGTCAGCGTTCAATTTTGCACCAGCACAGTTTTTGCTGTTTGCTTTCACGCCGAAGCAGAATTCTTCAAGAAGTGCTTTTTCTTTTTTGTTTACAAAGTAAGTGTGATAAGATTTGAACTCTGCTACAAATTCATCGTAAATTTCTTTATCAATGATAACCGCTTGCTCTGAGGCACAGACCATACCATTATCAAATGATTTAGACATGACGATATCGTGTGCAGCTTGGCGAATGTTAGCTGATTTTTCAACATAAGCTGGAACGTTCCCGGCACCTACCCCAAGAGCTGGTTTACCACAAGAGTACGCCGCTTTAACCATGGCATTACCACCTGTTGCAAGGATTGTTGCAATACCTTCGTGGTTCATAAGGGCACTAGTTGCTTCCATAGATGGTTCAGTGATCCACTGTACACAGTTTTCAGGAGCTCCTGCTTTAATCGCAGCATCACGAACAATTTGAGCTGCGTGAGCTGATGATTCTTGAGCTGATGGGTGGAAGGCAAAGACGATTGGATTACGTGTCTTCAATGAAATCAATGCCTTAAAGATTGCTGTCGAGGTAGGGTTAGTTGTTGGAGTGATACCACAAACAACACCAACTGGTTCAGCAATAAGAGTTAAACCTGTTACATCGTCTTCTTCGATAACGCCAACTGTTTTAGTGTGACGCATGTTGTTTACTACGTGTTCACAAGCAAACAAGTTCTTAGTTGCTTTATCTTCAAATACACCACGTCCTGTTTCTTCAAAGGCATGTAAAGCCAATTCTCCGTGGGCATCCAAAGCTGCCACTGACGCTTTAGCTACGATGTAGTCGACCTGATCTTGGTCGAGTTTACGCATTTCTTCAAGAGCAACTAAAGCTTTTTGTACCAAGCCATCGACATGCTTTTCAGCAGCGAGTTTCTTTTCCTCTGGTGTCACAGTTTTTTTATCAGCCATATTTTCCTCCATAGCTTTCAAGGATTGATATCCTTTGTTAATTTTTTCACAAGTTTATTATAACGCATTATTTCGATTTTGTAAACAGTTTCATAAATATTTCACAAAGAGTTTTTTAAACCTTGTGAAATATTCCTCATTTTCCTTCCTTGTCAGGTTTTTTCTTCAAAGTTTGTGAAAACAATTTCAAATATTTTTTATTTCACAAACTTGCTTGGAAGAGAGACTTGGAAGAAAAAGGATTTGCAGGTAAGCGCTTACTTAGGTATTCTAACAATACCTCCTTTGATAAGGAGGCTTTATTTTTGTTGAAAAACGCCTTGTTTAAAAGTCCCTTCATAAACGACTTCTTGTTCTGTTGTTAGTTTTCCTTTTCCTTCAGCCTGACCATTTACAAAATCACCTTCGTAGGTCCAGCCTTCTTTGGATTGAAAGGTACCTTTTCCGTTGAAGGCTCCATTGTTGAAACCACCTGTATATTGGTCTCCATTTTGGAAAGTAATGGTACCTTGTCCATTCATTTTACCACGGACAAGACTGCCATCGTAAACAATCGTTCCATTATCAAGCTTTAGAACACCTTTCCCGGGAATATTTAGAAAAAAGACGAGCACAGCACAAAAAACAATCGTAACTACTGCCAAAAGCTCTAAACGTGGACGAGTCAGATAGACACGATACTTGTCGTAAAAATTCTTAAGATTTTCCATCTTCACTCTCCTTCTCTAAACGTTCTAACCATGCTTGACAACCCTCTTGAACACGCTGATAGGTTTCCTCAAAATCTCCTGTATACCAAGGATCTGGAACGCTTTCAGATGCAAATGAGTAAATCTTATCTTGACAGTCTACTGGACACATCTGACGTAAGTCAGAAACATTTGAAGCGTCCATTCCGATAATATAATCAAAGGCTTCAAAATCTTCCTTGCTAATCTGAAGCGATGTTTTGGCTTTGTCATAAGGAATCTGATACTCTTGAAAAATTCCTTGAGTTCCCTTATGAATCGGATTACCATGTTCCCAAGAGGAAGTCGCTCGACTTTGGATTTCATAATTATCTGTCATTGATTTCATAACAAATTCGGCCATAGGGCTGCGACAAATATTTCCCAAACAGACAAAGACTAGTTTTTTCATCCCATTTCCTTTCTTTTATAGAAAAACGGGAGTTAGTAATCCCGTCTTATTTTTCAATTGCGCCTTCTAGTGAAGCTGTTTCTTTCAGCGGTAATACTGTCTTGATAGCAGCTAGTTCAAAAGTCAAGTAAACTCCATCGACATCAAGAACAATGGTTCTCTTCTCAGTATCTACTTCATCGACTGTTCCGTAAAGTCCACCGATTGTAATCACTTCATAGCCTTTTTGCAGTTTATTTAAGCTTTCCATACGTTTTTGTGCTTGTTTCTTTTGAGAGCGTTGCATAAAGAACATCAAGGCAAACATACCTACAAGCATGATCACAAATGTTAAATTTGGACTAATATTTTCCATAGTATTTTCTCCTTTGTATTTTACATAGGACTACTATATCAAATTTCAGCTACTTTTACAAGATTGTGCCTTGTTTTTCTAGTAAGAAAAACCAGAGCTTGCGCCCTGATTTTTAGGATTATTTCAAATTTTGAACGACTTTTACAAGATTTTCGACAGTAAAGCCATATTCTGCCAATACTTTTGGTGCTGGGGCAGAGGCTCCGAAGGTATCAATACCAAGAACAGCACCATCTAGACCAACATATTTGTACCAGTTTTGAGTTGCACCCATTTCGACTGCAACACGACGGCGAACTGCATTTGGAAGAATTTCTTCCTTGTATGCTGCATCTTGTTTATCAAAGACATCTGTAGATGGCATGCTGACTACGCGGACTTTTGCGCCTTGACTAGCCAATTCTTTGGCAGCTGAGACAGCAAGATTAACCTCTGAACCTGTCGCAATCAAGATGGTATCAAAGTCTGCTGCATTTTCATAGACAACATAGGCACCTTTTGCAACCTTGTCAAAGTCTGTTCCTTCTTCAACAGTCAAGTTTTGACGTGTCAAGACAAGGGCAGTTGGTGTTTTTTCACTTGTCACTGCAAGGTACCAAGCTGCTTGCGTTTCACGCGCATCTGCTGGACGGAAAACATTCAAATTTGGCATGGCACGAAGACCTGCTAAGTGCTCAACTGGTTCGTGCGTTGGGCCATCTTCCCCTACCGCAATAGAATCGTGGGTAAAGACATAAGTCACAGGAAGACCTTGCAAAGCTGACAAGCGGACAGCTGCCTTCACATAGTCAGAGAAGACGAAGAAAGTTCCACCGTATACACGAAGTCCACCGTGAAGGGCCATCCCGTTCAAGATCGTTCCCATGGCAAATTCACGAACACCAAACTGAATATTACGGTTCAAGCGATTGGCATCGTCTTGAAGTCCATCAGTCTTGATATAAGTCATGTTCGAGTGAGCTAGGTCAGCTGATCCACCCAAGAAGGTTGGCAACTTAGCAGCTACAACGTTCAAAGCATCTTGGCTTGAATTACGAGTTGCTTGAGAGAAGCCATTTTCTAAAGCAGGGAAGTCCGCTGGAGTCACTTCAACTGGGTCGCGTCCGTCGATGATGGCTTCTACTTCTGCAGCCAATTCTGGATGCGCTTCTTTATAATCAGCAACTAATTTAGTCCAAGTTTGATAAGCTGATGCACCACGGTCTGCAACATGTTCTTTGAAATCAGCATATACTTGTTCTGGGATTTCAAATGGTTCATAGTCCCAGCCAAGGGCTTGGCGAGTAGCCGCAGTTTCATCTGCTCCAAGAGGAGCACCGTGTACGGCATTAGTTCCTTGTTTATTTGGAGAACCGTATCCAATAACAGTCTTCACTTCAATCAATGATGGTTTGCCTGAAGCTTTAGCTGTTTCGATAGCAGCATGGATGGCTTCCAAGTCTGTTCCATCTTCAACCAAGGCTGTATGCCAACCGTAAGCATTGTAACGGTCACGAACACTTTCTGTAAAGGAATCCTTTGTCTCACCATCCAAGTTGATGTCATTTGAATCATAAAGGACAACCAACTTATCTAGCTTTTGCAAACCTGCGTATGAAGCTGCCTCACTTGAGACTCCTTCCATCAAGTCTCCGTCTCCACAGATAACGTAAGTATAGTGGTCAAAGATATTGTAGCCTTCGCGGTTATATTTGGCTGCCAAGAAACGTTCTGCCTGGGCAAAACCAGTGGCAGTTGAAATCCCTTGACCTAAAGGACCTGTTGTAGCATCAATCCCTGCTGTATGGCCAAATTCTGGGTGACCAGGTGTTTTTGAACCCCATTGACGGAAGCTCTTAATCTCATCCATGCTGACATCTTCAAAACCAGAAAGATGAAGAAGGGCATAAAGGAGCATTGAACCATGGCCTGCTGAAAGAATAAAGCGGTCACGGTTAATCCAGTTTGGTTGAGCCGGATTGATACGAAGTTGTTTTGTAAAGAGGCTGTAAGCCATAGGAGCCGCTCCCATAACCACACCTGGGTGACCTGAGTTGGCTTTATTAATGGCGTCAATACCTAGGAAACGAATTGCATTAACAGATAGATTTGACATAGAATTTCCTTTCTATTTGAGGTGATTATTGGATCACACATTCTATTTTACTATTATATGAAAAAATACATAGAATAGCAATTAAACAATTCGACGCTAGATAAGTCTCCTATTTTCTACTCTCTTGTCGCCTGATAGTAGGGAAGCAAGCGTTCATAAGCATCTTCTAACTTTTCTAAAATCATTTCTAATGACTGGGTTTCTATAAAAGAAACATCTGCCTTAACTAACACTTTTCGAACTTCCTGACTCCTCAACTTCTCACGTAAAGTACGACGATTTTCTTCGTTCGCCTCCCACCGTTGACTTTGACCATCTGAGTAGGCTAGATAATAAATCCCTTCAATGGTTGAAATTTCTAAAACTTTAGCCTGCTTGCCTAGAGTTTGCTCATCCTTCTTACGCTCGATGAAACTGACTTCTAGTGATACTCCAAAATCTGAAGGGCTCCCATATAAACGTAAAGCCAGCATAGGTTCTGTCACTTGTCCGTCTCTCTGTAGATAAACCCAAAAATGTGGTCGCAAACGCTGGGCCTGATTCATCCACTGGCTAGTCTGTTGGAGTTGCCATTCTGGATGGCTTGCTTGGAAAGCTTTGGCCAATTCTGTAAAAGCCTTTCGGGCCTCTTGGCCTTTGTGGCGTAATTCCAGCATCTTCTCCCGTTCTTCTCCTGATTTATCAGGATTACGGTACTGCAAATCTGCAAAGTCTAGATAGTCTCTTATCTTATTCAACATCCATTTAACCTCCTCTAACTAGCAAAAAATCAGGATAAACCTGATTTTACTTATTCTGTATCTACAACAACATAGCGATTTGGCTCGTCACCTTCAGAGTAACTCGTCACGCCATCCATACGTGAAATAATACGATGGATAATCTTACGTTCGCTATTTGACATTGGATCCGTTTGATGACTGCGGCCTTCTTCTAAAACACGAGTCGCCAATTTTTGCGCATAGGTCTGCAAGACTTCGGCACGGTGTTCAACATAATCATTGACATTGATTGTGATGTAGAAGGTTCTTGAATAGCGATTATAAAGATAATTTTGAGCCAATAGTTGCAAAGCCTTCAAGACTTTGCCATGGTAACCGATAATACGACCTGGTTCGTTGGTGTCAATCTGTAGATTGATGCTACGACGGTTATAGTCATTTGAAATCGTCGCCTCAACGTCCATATCATCAATAATCGTTTGAACATAAGTCGTTACTTCCGTAGCTACTTGTTCAATATCAAAGCTCGGTTCCACCTTTAAGCCCAAATCTTCTAATTCTTGACTTTCAGTTTGTTCAGTTTGGCTCTCAACAATAGGAGTTTCTGCTTCTTCGAGGCCAGCTTCTTCAAGCTGTAATTCATTTAAAATCTCAATGTGCCCAGTTTCTTCTAAGATGGTGCTAGCATGTTTTTCATTTTTCAAGATTTCAGCCTTGACTTCATCAGAAACCCCTTGGCCTTCTTCTTCAATCTTTTTAATTGCTTCTACAACATAACCCAAATCAACGGTTGCTTCACTGACCGTTTTGACCGGTTCATTTTGTTCATTGATTTCTTTAGGAACACCCTTAATAGCTTGTTGATTTGCTTTAATGACAGTTGTTTCACTAATAGCTTCAATGTCAACTTGAGCTGGTTTTTTACCAAATAAACCAAGAAATCCTTTTTTCTCGCGAGAAATGACTTTGATATGAGCCTTCATTCTTGGAATATCTAATTCTTTCAATCCTTTCTGGATTGCTTCTTCAACAGTTGAACCTGTAAATACTCCCATTACCAGATTCCTCCTTATTATTTCGTTTTCTGAGCCTTTTTCTTGGCTTTTCTTTTTCTATTTTCCAAATCTTTCTGTGCCTGAGCTACCGCCTCGCGCTCTGCAATAATCTTGAATGGATTGTTCAAGAAATAGGTTTGCAAGACTTGATAAGCATTGGACACTGCCCAGTAGAGAGCGACTCCGCTCGGAGCATAAACCCCAAAGATAAAGATTAAGACTGGAATACCATACATCATCGCAGTCGTAGCGCCATTACGCTCAGACAAGGCTTTATTAGACAGCCAAGTACTTAAAAAGGTAAATACAGCTGCTAAAATCGGAAGAACAAGGGTTGTATCCACACCACCAAGGTTAATCCATAAGAAATGACCTGTCTTTAAAAAGTCAACTCTTGATAGAGCTTGGAACAAAGCCAAGATAACCGGCATCTGAATCAAAATCGGCCAAAGAGAATCTGACTGTCTGACACCCATTTCTTTAAAGACTTTACGCATTTCTTGCTCTAGCTTGGTTCTGCTTTCCATATCTCGACCTGGATATTGTTCTCGAAGCGCCTTAATGCGAGGTTGAGCTTCCTGCATTTTTCTGGATGCCACCATTTGCACTTGGAAAACTGGCAAGAGGACTGTACGAATCAAGATCGTAAAGAGAATAATCCCTACTCCGATACTGATATCAAACGATAAAAAGCGAATGATTTCCGCAAAGAAGTAAACAAATTTACTCCAAAAATCAGCCGAATCGGCTGTGATATCGCTAGTTGCCCCATTTGTTGCACATGCTGTCATGATCAATAGAGACAGTCCTAGCAAACTAGTCAACTGTAGTTTCTTTTTCACTCCCATTTCCTTCCTGGTAAATCTTTGATAATTTTAATACGTGGAGTAGATTTTTCTCCATCTCTGCGTATCCCAAGATTTCGACCCCTTTTCGAGCAATGACAACAAAGTCGACATCTTCTACCAGACTCCCTTTGGCATTCTGGATAATATGCCGAATCCGTCGCTTAATTTGATTTCTAGTGACGGCATTCCCCAGTTTTTTGCTAACTGATAGACCTACTCGAAAATGGTTTTTCTGGTTTTCTAGTTGGTAGACAACAAATTTGCGATTGGCAAAACTTGTCCCCTCCTTGAAAATCGCCTTAAAATCTTTCTCTCTTTTTACACGAAAGTTTTTCTTCAAAACTCAACTCCATCTATTAAATTACTACTATTATACCATATTTTTCAAAAAAGCCAATCATAGCAAGGTTTTGGACATTTCCATCAGAAAAAGAAGCTGGAAAAATCTCTTTTCCAACTCCTTGTACTGAATATTTTTTCTAGTTTTACTTATTTTTTCAAGCGTTCAACGTCACGGGCAATGACCAATTCTTCATCAGTTGGAATAACCAAAACACGGATCTTCGCTGCCTCTGTTGAGATGTCTCCTGTCACACCAAATACGTTCTTTTCTGGATCAACATCACAGCCAAACCAAGAGATACCTGAGATAACATCTTCACGTACATTTACTGCATTTTCACCGATACCTGCAGTAAAGATAATAGCATCTGCTCCATTTAGGACCGCAAGGTATTGACCGATATGTTTTTGGATACGGTCAACATACATTTCATAAGCCAAAGTGGCATCGTGGTCCCCTTCTTCCATAGCAGCAATCACATCACGCATATCACTGGATTTACCTGAAACCCCCATTAGTCCTGATTCACGATTAAGGATGTGACTAATGTCTTCAGGAGTATTAAAGTCCTCTGTATATTGCATTAAGTAAGGAATGATAGCTGGGTCAATATCTCCTGTACGAGTTCCCATCATCACACCACCAAGTGGAGTGAATCCCATTGAAGTATCAACAGATTGACCGCCCTTAACTGCTGTAATAGAAGCACCATTACCGATGTGGCAAGTAATCAATTTTAAATCTTCTAATGGACGTCCCAAGAGTTTTGCAGCTTCTCCTGCTACAAACTGGTGACTTGTACCGTGGGCACCATATTTACGAACCTTGTTTTCTGTGTAATATTTTGTTGGTAGAGGGTAGCGATAAGCTTTCTCTGGCATAGTTGTGTGGAATGAAGTATCAAAAACAACTACACTGGTGATGTCTGGCAACAATTCCTTGAAGGCACGAACACCTGCTGCATTAGCTGGATTGTGGAGAGGAGCCAACAAGCTCAACTCTTCAACTTTTTCTAAAACATCTCCCTCAACAACTGTTGATTCTTTGAAATATTCTCCACCTGCAACAACACGGTGTCCAACACCTGTAATCTCGTCATAAGCCTTGATAATATCGAAACGAATCAAGTCATCCAATAAAATTTTAACGGCTTGTGTATGATTTTCGATATCCAAAATTTGTTGTTCAGAACGGCCGTCAAATTTTACAGTTGAAATTGAATCTTTCAAACCGATACGTTCAATCAAGCCTTTCGCCAATACTTTTTCTTCTGGCATTAAGTATAATTGCCATTTCAAACTTGAACTTCCTGCATTGATTGCAATTGTTTTTGTCATAACATGATACCCCTTTTTAAGCGTTTTCATCTATTATAACAAAATCTATTTTATATTTCAGTACCTTGAGTCCATTTTTGAAAATTTTCTTTAAATTTCATTAAAACACTTGCATCTTGTAAGCTAGCAAGTGGATAAACAAAAGGCTCTACTGCTATTTCATTTTTCTTCTGTAAGATAAAAATAGTCTTAGATTGTTTAGCATTAGCAAAGAGATTTTCAGGCAGACTAATCATAGCAACCAGACTTGCCTCTTCTTTCAACCACTCTTTCAACAAGTCACTTTGAGGACTGGTCAACAAATCACTCGGAGCGAGAAAAATAGCGTATCCGTCTGACTTGAGATACTTAAGTCCTTGTTCCATGAGCAAGTGATGGGCGTAAGTATGTTCTTGACTAGAAGCAACTTGATGGCGCGACGCAACGGCATCATCAGGATAATAGCCGACAGGCAAGTCGCTGATGACCACATCGCTTTCTTTGAGCATTTGTGGACGAACGGCATCTCCTTGGACAAAGCCAGCCTGCAAACCAATTACATCTGCCATGCTTGCTGCCAAATCAATCAGCAAATCATCCACTTCCATTCCCAAGTAATCCACTTTTTTATCAAGCGAGGTCAAGAAAGTAGCGCCCAAAATTCCCATCCCAGAACCCATTTCGAGGATCGTAATCTCCTCCTCTTTAAACAACTCTTCCACAATAAACACCAAAAGTAAAGCAATAGCATCCGGTGTAAACTGGTGATTGGCCTGCAAGGGTTCTGTTTGCCCAGCCTTCATCAAGAGAAACTGGTAGGTCTTGAGCCACTCTTCTTTGCGTAGTGCTAAACGCTTAAGGGCTTGATTGTTGTCTTTGACCTGCTCTAACTCAGTCTCACCATCCAAATAGATGCTGTTTTGCTCCACCAGGGCGTCATAAAAGTTGGTCGCCAAATCACTTTGGATGACTTGGACATTCTCTAGTAAATACGTATAAGCTTGTTCAATTTTTTCAAAATCCATATTCCTATCTTATCAAATTTCCCTTCTTTTTTCCATCCTTATAGAAAAATCACTCCCTGACTAGGCGAGTGATTTTTGGGCTACTGTTAAAAAGAGTTCTGAGTAATTTCCTTGAAACAGGTCTTCAGCGCTATAGAGGATCTGACTATGCACAGATGAAAAACCAAACTGGGCTAGATTGTTTTCCAGTTCAACCAATTCAAATCCATGATGGTTAGCTTCTGTCTTGGTAAAATCAGCAAGTAAAAGTTGTCCGTTTTCTCTCAGATGTTGATGAAACAGTGAGAGAGTCGCATCCAAATCAGGCATATGATGAAGAACACGACAAACAACAATGAGATCAAACTCTTGCTTCAAGGGATTTTCCAATAAATCTTGCTCCAAAAAGTGGATATTCTTGATGTCTTGCCGCTCCGCTTTCAAACGAGCTTGCTCCAGCATTTTCTCCGAGATGTCTACAAGGGTAACCGACTGGGCCTGCTTGGCCAGGGGCAAAGCTAATAGACCCGTCCCACCACCAAAGTCCAGTATTTCTTTGTCTGATAGAAGATCAATCTGTTTCTCGACTGCTTGACAAACCAAGTTTGCAAGGAAGATATTTTTAGGTGAATCAAAAGTTTCTGCTTTGTGGTTAAAATCATGTTTCATATTTTTAGTTTAGCACAAAGTAGCTTGATTGGCTAGGAATTCTCTTTCTTTTCAACTTTCTCTTCTGATTTTTTCTTCTCTGCTTGATTACTTGAATCAGTCACTACCTTTTCCTTTTTAGCTGTTTTCTCTTCTTTGAGTTTGACGGAAGGAAAGATGAACTCATATTGGCTCTTAGGCGTACGAACCCTTGTCACCAAGCTTGTTTTCTTGTTTTGATAGTTCACCTGACCTAGATTAAAGGCCTGTTCTCCACTTTCTTGTTCAACCTTATCTTTGGTTCGCTTGGCCATAGCAAAAGCGATTAACTTTTCTTTATTTAAAGCATAGTCTTGATAGTGGGCGACTTGTCGGTTCAAGTAAAATTGTAACAAAAGACTAAAGATGGCTGCCATAGTGACTGCATAGAGGAGAACACCTGCCTTAACTTTTTTCTTTTTCCACACGATAGATAAACTCCCTTTCTAAGCCTTTTTGGAACTGGAAATGAAAGCGAACCAGTTGATTCTCCTCTGTAATCTGTGCGGATTTGAGTCCATAAATCATAGGCTGATATCCTCGTCCACTGGCATCAGTTTTTCGAAAATCATCCGATTTTGACTTACCTATCGCAATTTCCTTGCCATCCTGCTTCATATAAAGGCGATTGCCCTCCACTTTTTCGAATTGCGAACGATCTAATTCTGCCTCCAACTGGTCCACAAACAGGAGCCACTCCTTTTGCTCGCTTTGCTGTTGGTAGCGAACTTCTGAAATGAGGAGCTGACTCATGGCTTGAAAGAGAAGTAAACTTCCACTGATAACAATGAGGGCAATCAGGGATTCTAACAGGGTAAAAGCCTTGATTTTATGGCTCCTTGATAGCCAACAACTGTTCTGAACCATGGTAGACCTCCAATCCCTTTTCACTAGAAAACACCTGAATCTCAACTCCGTTTACGTTTACCTGATTTTGACCTGTCTGCAGTGCCATCTTAGCTACACGCACAACTTCTTCTTTCTGCAAGATTTTTGCTTCTTCTTGCCTATTCTTTTGAATTTGTCCCAAAAGAAGGGTCGCAATGCTGGCAAAGATAGCTAGAGCGACGACTGCTTCTAGTAAAATTACTGCCCTAATTTTTTGTTTCCTTAATGCGTTTAATTTTTCCATTTCCTAGATATAATTGATAACGAATCGCTCCTTTACTGGTCTGAAATTCAACCTTAGCTAGGGACGAATTACCCCCAGTTCGGTCAAATGTGATACTTTGTCCTGATGGTGCTTGAATTCCTTTAGGAACTGTCAACTTTTGACTGCCATTGCTAATCGTCTGCCCATCTAAGTTTAGACTAGCCTTTTGCTGACTAGCTACACTACGTTTTTGTGTTTCCCGATAGAGTTCTTCAAACTCCATAAAGAAAATCTGCTCCTCTACCGCCGCAAAAGTGGACTGGACAGAGTCGGACAAGCCCAAGGCAAGGATACTCACAAGACCCAAAACTAATAGACTTTCCAGCATGGTAAAGGCCTTAATCATTGACTTTACGATTTGCTCCTCCGTTTTTAGTATAGTATTCATTATAAGCTTTAGCCTGCTCTTCTGTGATTCTCCCATCTGCTTGTAACTTGCTTAGGCTAGCATCTTCATTTTTATCCAAGCTATAAAGCTCTGCCTGGCTTTCCACAACCTTAACAACAGCAGCTTTTCCTTTGTCATTGACTGCTTCTTTTTGCTTGGTCAGATTAGGTACAAAGAGTAATAGAAGCACGCTGATGATGAGCAAGACCACCAACATCTCCACAAGTGTGAAAGCTTTAACCTTAGCTTTTTTCAAGAATGTCATCATTTTTTTCATTTTAAAAATTTACCTCCATATTTTGATACATGGGCATGAGCATTGCCGCATAAAGTAAAACGATAATCAGTGCCACAAAGATAAAAACCAGTGGCTGCACAAAATTCATGGTGCGATTGACTCGAGTAAAAAAGGCCTCCCAAGTTTTTTCAGCATAGATTTCCAACTCACTACCCAGCTTGGACTTGACTTCCCCATATTCAATAATCAAGCTCAACTCCTTCTTAAAGAATGGATATGTCGCTATCGTCTGAGAAAATTCCTGACCATTTTGTAAGGATCTAGCTAGATTTTGACCGATTTCTTTAAAGAGATGAGAACCCTGTTCCTGCATGATCTGAAAAATCTGCGTCAGCTCCATTCCCTGTGAAATCATATTCCCCCATTCACGCGCATAATAGGCTGTCAAATAGGTCTGCACAAAGATTCCAAGAAAAGGAAGGCGTGCTAGGATAGAAAAGACGCGCATCTTAGAACTTCTTTTATAAAAAGTTAGTGCTAAAAGGACACCTACTGAAACAAGGCCTACCATTCCTAGAAAGATTTGTGGCAGATTGCCGATAATTTGGGTGGCAATATTGCTACTATCCAGTTGTGGTAGTAGATAGTTCCGTAGCCCCAGCATGATTAAAAGAAGAAATCCCAGTAAAATCAAAGGATAGGTCGCTACTTCAATTAGTTTTTTCTTGACCTTGGCCAGATTGTCTAGATACTCTTCTATCTTTCCCAAACTCAGGTGGAGATTTCCATGGACTTCCGCTAGGGATAACTGAGTGACAATGGCACTTGAAAATCCCAAACCTTCCATCATTTCTGAGAATGATTTCCCCTGAGACAAGCCCGTGCGCATCTGGGTCACGCACTGCTTGTCCAACAAGGCACTCCTATCTAAAAAGGAGATAGTCTCCACTAGATGAAAACCGCTGGAAAAGAGATTATTAAATAAGGTGATGATATTTTTTTGCTTAGCTGTAGCTAATTTTTTCCGTTTCAGCCTGAAGACTTGTGATATGTCCATCTTTAAGAAGCTGGTCAATCTGTTCATTCCAGCTAGTTGGTTGGTGTTCTTGATAGTCTTTGTTTGCAAAGTCAACGATTCCTCCTCCCCCGATTAATCTCTGGTAGCAGACTCCTTGCAGAACGACCGCCAATTCCTCCTCACTCACACCCAACTCCAACAGGCGTTCATAAACACCTCGGATACTCTTGGCATGAATGGTTGAAAAGACTGTTGCCCCTGTCAAACTGGCTCTGACCACTGCACGCGCCGTCTCGCTGTCCCGAATTTCTCCAATAATCAGGAGATCTGGTCGATGACGTAAGGAAAGCTTGATGAGATTTTCATAGGTAAGCCCAATCGCCTCATTCAACTGCAACTGGAGCATATCCTCTTGTTTGATCTCTACCGGATCTTCAATGGACATGACTTGTTGTCCTTTGAAGAGGGACTTGGCCAATTCATGCATCAGGGTCGTCTTACCACTGCCGACTGGACCAGCAAAAAGATAGAGTCCTCGTTGCCTGTACTGCTTGCCCAGTTCTTCAATATCCTGAAACCAAAAATGCAAGTCCTGCTCCTCATCGTGCAACAAGCGAATAACTAAACTCTCATGACCTCGATAATCGCCTACAGTAGATAAACGTAGGGATACCATCTTCTGATCATATTCATAATCACAGGAACCTAGCTGACTACGTCGCTTTTCTCCCACATTCATACCTGCCACAAACTTGAAATGACTGATGACGGCCGCAAATTTTTCAAAATCATAACAACCAATTTTACAGCGCTCGTCTCCTATTCTCATATGAAGCTCATAGGCGTCTAACTTAGGGACAAAATAAATATCCTGCGCTCCTTTTTTCCGGGCCGAACGAATGATTTCTTGTGCAATTTCTTGAACCATACTTACCTCCTCACCCATACTATTCGCAAAGATTTGGAAAAATAAAAAAAGCAACTCCAAAAAGTTACTTTTTCTCTATTTTAATTTCATACGGCAAGAACGATGTCTTTCCTGACCAGTTTGTTTTTCATATCCCGGACGTAATTTTTCGTCTGGGATAACCTGCTCATCCTGCAAAAGAGCCAACGAATGGTATTGTTGTAAATACTCATCACATTCATCACACCAGCGTTGGTCTTCTGGATCCCAAAAAATGGTCATCAAATCACTTCTACTTTTATAAAGAGGGGATTCTTGTTCCAATCTAAACCAGCAAGTTTTGTAGTATTTGAGAGCATCATAATACTGGTCAAATTTCTTACTTGCTACAATGTCTTCTTCCCAACCTTCTAAGAACCACCAAGGTTCAAAATCTCCGTACATTTCTATAACACGATACATATTCATTCATTCCTTTGTACCGTATATTATAACCAATTCCGCCAGACAAGAAAAGAAATATGCTCATTTCTTAATTTCCAGATAAAAAATCCAGCCATCTTATGATGACTGAATTTCTATTTGCTTATGTTCCAAAATCTTGTTACTACCTAGGCTTCCGAGATATCGTTTTCGATAATGACCTTGATTGCATGGTGGTCTGCTGCCTTACTGAAGACTTCATAGGCTTTTTCAATTTCACTGAGTTTGAAATAATGAGTTACCAATTTTTCTGGTTCAATCTTATGACTTTCAAGTGCTTTCAACAATTGTGGAGTGGTATTTGTAGATACCAAACCAGTTGTTACATTGATGTTGCGAATCCAAAGTTTGTCCAAATCGAATTCAACTGGTTTACCATGTACACCACAGTTGGCAACTGTTCCGTCTATACCGATAATCTTTTGACAAAAATCAAATGTTGCAGGAATACCAACAGCTTCGATAGCGACATCCACACCACGACCATCTGTCAAATCATAAATTTCTTTAATGGCTTTTTCAGGGTCTGAAGAATTAACTTTATGAGTCGCACCAAATGATACAGCAGTTTCCAAGCGGTTATCGTCTAAGTCCACCATAATCAATTTAGCTGGTGAGTAGAATTGAGCTGTTAAAAGAGCAGCCAATCCAACTGGACCTGAACCAATAATGGCTACACTACAACCAGGTTCTACTTTCCCTTTCAAGACACCAATTTCATACCCAGTAGGCAAAATGTCTGATAGCATAACTAAAGCTTCATCTGACAAGTCTTCTGGAGTATGGTAAAGAGTGTTATCTGCATGAGGGACACGTAAATATTCAGCCTGCATACCATCAATCAGGTGACCGAAAATCCAGCCCCCTTCATCTTCACAGTGGGCATAAATTCCTTTTTTACAGTAGTAGCATTTACCACAGGCACAAACACAAGAAATCAAGACCTTGTCGCCTTTTTTGAAATTCGAAACTCCTTCTCCAACTTCTTCAACAATCCCAATCCCTTCGTGACCAAGAATGGTACCACTTTGGCAAGCGGGAACATCCCCTTTGATAATATGGAGGTCTGTTCCACAAATAGTAGTTTTTACGATACGCACAATAGCATCTGTTGGCTTGCGAATAACTGGTTTGTCTACATCAACAAAAGAAGCAAGTCCTGGTTTAACATAAGTATAGGCTTTCATAAAGCACTCCTCCGTTTTTTTATTTGTACTATTTATAATACAATTGTAAGCCTTTTCATTTGTTTCTTCAAGTATTTTTGTGATTTTTTTAACTTTTTTATTTACCGGTAAAGAAATATAGATAAAAAAGCAGAAGCTAGTCTGCTTTTATCCTTAACAAAGAGAAATTTCACTACTCCAGAAGAACTTTCGATTAACATAAAACGACTAAACAAAAATGATATTACTGATAGATGGAGAATATTCTTCTATATCATTAATAAACTAGGACATCCCAAACAATTGCACTTTCAGTAAATTTCTATACTAAAATTACGAATAATCTCTGCAATATTATCTAGGCTACAAAACTCACTTGATAATTTACATTTTACCAACAATTTTGATAATAGCGTTTGTCTTTAAAAGTACAATAACGGTCTTGCTTCTCTCTTAACGAGATTCAAGACCGTTATATAATATTTTCATTTTTTACTTGAAAAAATAGTTCTCAAAGAGAGGTTTCTATTTTATAGTTCTATCTTCTGCTATTTGATTGTGTAGATAATGAACTTGATGTACTGCTAGAGCTATTACTTGAGCTTGGTGTAGATGAGAAACTACCAATAATACTTGACCAAGCATTTTGGTAATCTGCTTCACTTCCTCCAATAGCAAAGTGATAGCTTGTCGTTGGAGCTCCCGCCTTGGTAGCCCAATAGCTCGTCACAGTAGAACCTGAAAGATCAACTGTTTTTCCATTAACGGATACTTTGCCAGGCTTCTGCCCTGTAGATTTGAGGACCTGAGATTGAGTCACACTTGAATCAAGATTAAAGTGTTCATTGCCCCAAACACCAGGCTCTGCCTGTTGGATAGCATTGACCAAGTGGGCCATATATTTGGCATTTCGATAATGCCCAGCCCCCTGAGCCATTGGACGGTTGTCATCGTGACCTAGCCAACCACCTAGAGTCAATCTTGGTGTCGAAAGCATGAGCCACATATTTTCATCTTCATTGGTTGTACCAGTCTTACCAATCCAGTCTGCACGAGCTAAGCTTGAATTAATAGAAGCCAAATCCGTTTGGAAACTTGAAGTGATCCGAGATGAAATCACCTCACGAAGCAAACTCTGCATAATCGTTGCTGTTGCCTTCGAATACACTTGAACTGGTTTATCTTGGAATTCATAGATTACTCTACCATCAGATGATTCAATCTTAGAAATCACATGTTTTTGATGATAGACACCGTTATTAGCAATTGTTTGATAACCATTGGTATGCTGGGCAACTGTGACTTCAATCCCACCACCCATAGGCAGACTTTCGATACCGTACTCTGGAATCTCGTAACCCATTTTTTCCATATAGCTCTTAACATCGACACCTTTTTCACGAAGCATGCGATAAGTCCAATAGGCTGGAATATTCCATGAATAGTTTAAAGCATCACCCAAATTGACCATATCTGTGCCTTTACTACTACCATGCACAATCGGACTACCATTTGCAAAATTTGTAGGATAATTTGACAATATGCTAGCACTTCCCATCAAACCTTGGTCAATGGCAATTCCGTAGGCCAGCAAAGGCTTGGTTGTAGAGGCTGGCGAACGCTTGGTGTCAAAGGCGTGATTGTTTTGGTTAGTCTGGTAATTACGACCACCAACAAAACCTAGAACAGCCCCCGTTTTATTGTCCATCAAAACATTCCCTACTTCAGGCTGCCCAGTCGAATCATCTACCAAATGACCATAGTTAGCAACTGCATTTTGCATGGCCGCATGGATTTTTTTATTGATCGTTGTAGTGATTTTGTAGCCGCCATTACTTAGTTCCTGCTCAGCTCTCTCATGATAAGCCTTTCGAATCGCTTCATTTTTCAACTCTTGGCTCGAAACATTATCCTGTCGAACTAAATAATCATACATACGGTCTGTCGCTTCAGCCATAGCTGTAAAGTAGAGATAGTCCCTCGAAACAACATTGACAGTTCCTGATGGCAAGAAGTCTTGTTTGAGATTATAATCCTTGTACTGGTCGTATTCTTCCTGAGTCAGAGCACCCGTACGGTACATGTTGTAGAGAACATCCTTGGCCCGCTTCAAACCAAGTTCTAAGTCTTCATCACTCTTTAACTCTCCAGTATTTTCATAAGGGGAATAAGTAATCGGACTCTGTGGCAAACCTGCTAGGAAGGCAGCTTGGGGAATACTCAACTTTTTGGCATCGATACCAAAAATCCCTTCAGCAGCTTGCTGGGCACCTGCAATATTCTGCCCTTTATGATTTCGACCAAAGGGAGCAACATTGAGATAAGTCGTCAAGATTTCATCCTTACTCATGCTACGTTCCAAGGCAAGGGCATCAACAATTTCTGTAGCCTTACGAGCCAAAGTCGGAGCATCTCCGACCACTTGTTGCTTGATTAACTGTTGGGTCAAGGTCGAGCCCCCACTAGACGAGCCCAAACCTGCAAAGGTTCCCAAAGTCGCCCGAATCACAGCTTTTGGCACAACTCCTTTATGTTCAAGAAAATGTTCATCCTCAGTAGCAACGATAGCCTTTTTGAGATTGTCCGATATTTCCTCAGATGAAACAGAAGTTCGCAATAGGTCACTCTCGATAGAAGCGATAACACTCCCATCTGCGTAAACAATTTCTGAGATGGAAGAAATATTTTTAACCTGCTTGACCAAATTCTCCGATTGGGGAACCTTGGCCTTGTCAAACAAAGCAACTCCATAACCAAGAGCTACACCAGCACCAAAAAGCCCACCGATAAAGCCTAGAATAAAGAGAGTATTCAAAATTCCCTTAATAGCAACTAAAATGCTACCTAGGATAGCCAGAACTTTCCCACCTGTCCCATCCGACTTCTTCACTTCTGAGACTTTCTCTGATTTTCTATGATTTATTTTTGATTTTACTCGCTGGAAAAATTCCAGCATTTTTCGTTTTAATTCATTTAATTGATTTTGCATGGATTTCCTCACTGTAACTATTATACCATAAAAGGTAAACTTTCAATAAAATAGCTACTTTCTTCCCTATTCTACTAGGCTATTGCTCAAGTTTGTGATACAATAGGTAGAAACAATATTTTATAAAGGAGAAAAGACACATGCACATTTTTGATGAGCTAAAAGAGCGTGGTTTGATTTTTCAAACGACTGATGAAGAAGCTTTGCGTAAAGCCCTAGAAGAAGGTCAAGTTTCTTATTATACTGGCTATGATCCAACTGCTGACAGCCTTCACCTAGGCCACCTTGTCGCAATCTTGACAAGTCGTCGCTTGCAGCTAGCAGGTCACAAACCTTATGCGCTCGTTGGCGGTGCTACAGGTCTCATCGGAGATCCGTCCTTCAAAGATGCTGAACGTAGTCTCCAAACAAAAGACACAGTAGATGGCTGGGTCAAGTCTATCCAAGGACAACTTTCTCGTTTTCTTGACTTTGAAAATGGGGAAAATAAAGCTGTCATGGTCAACAACTACGACTGGTTTGGCAGCATCAGCTTCATTGACTTCCTCCGTGATATCGGAAAATACTTTACTGTCAACTACATGATGAGTAAGGAGTCTGTGAAAAAACGGATCGAAACAGGGATTTCTTACACTGAGTTTGCCTACCAAATCATGCAAGGTTATGACTTCTTCGTCCTTAACCAAGATCACAACGTAACGCTACAAATCGGTGGTTCTGATCAGTGGGGAAATATGACAGCTGGTACTGAATTGCTTCGTCGTAAGGCTGATAAGACTGGCCACGTTATCACTGTTCCACTGATCACAGATGCAACTGGTAAGAAATTTGGTAAATCAGAAGGAAACGCAGTCTGGCTCAATCCTGAAAAGACTTCTCCATACGAAATGTACCAATTTTGGATGAACGTTATGGACGCAGACGCTGTTCGCTTCTTGAAGATCTTTACTTTCTTGTCACTTGATGAGATTGAAGACATTCGTAAACAATTTGAAGCAGCGCCACACGAACGCTTGGCTCAAAAAGTCTTGGCTCGTGAAGTCGTTACACTTGTTCACGGAGAAGAAGCTTACAAAGAAGCCCTCAACATCACTGAGCAACTCTTTGCAGGAAACATCAAAAACCTTTCTGTTAAAGAGCTCAAACAAGGACTTCGTGGAGTGCCAAACTACCAAGTTCAAGCAGATGAAAACCACAATATTGTGGAACTGCTCGTCTCATCTGGTGTGGTTAACTCAAAACGCCAAGCCCGTGAAGATGTCCAAAATGGAGCTATCTACGTAAACGGCGACCGCATTCAAGACCTTGACTATGTCTTGAGTGACGCAGATAAGTTAGAGAACGAACTAACTGTTATCCGTCGCGGTAAGAAAAAATACTTTGTATTGACTTACTAAACTGTTCAACATTTACCTATAAAAAAAGGAGTTAACCTCGAGAAAGGTAACTCCTTTTTGTTGTTGATAACCACATCTACCTATTTTTAATAGACAGGCTACGCAGTACAATGCGCAAGGTTGTTAGATTATGTAAGATAGAGAGATTTGAAGGACTGAGCCAATTAAATAAGCCAAAGCCAATCAAACTACTATTTACGACAACGGTATCTTGAATATTCTTCTTGATAAGTGTTTGCAAAGATGATGATAGCCAATCTAACTCTTGGAAGAAATCCAAGCGATTATCTAACAATAAGATATCGCTCATCTGCTTAGAAATATCTGCACTCTCATTCATCACCACACCGATATCTGATAGGGTTAGAGCAGCTGAGTCATTCAACCCATCCCCAACCATCAAAATAGTGTGACCTGCTTTCTGCAGTTCCTCTACTAACTCAAATTTCCCATCAGGTTTCAAGTCTGTATAGACCTGATCAAAGGGCAAATCTTTGACTAATTCCTCTGTTCTAACCAGGGTGTCCCCTGTTGCCAGAATCAATTTTTTCCCTTGTGCCTTAAGTTTCTCCAAGGCTGCTTTTGCTTCTTTTCTCAAAGGAGTATGAATGCAGAACATTCCAATCAATTCATTCTGATAAGCCAAGAATAAGAGATTGTAGTGACTCTTGTACTCTTCAATTAAAGCATTTTGTTCTGAACTGATATGAATTTGCTCATCCTGCATCAAGACATAATTTCCAATAACAACTGGTTGCCCATCTATATGAGATTTGATCCCCTTGCTTGCGATATATTGGAGCTTCCCATGCATTTCCTCATGTTCAATTCCCTCTATCTCAGCTTGCTTGACGATGGCATTAGCAATAGGATGATAAATGTGTTCCTCAAGACAGGCACTGATTCTGAGAATATCTTCCTCACTATAGTCCCCAAAAGGTAACACCTTTTCAACTATAGGATAACTAGTTGTGATTGTTCCCGTCTTATCAAACAAGAAAGTATCAACTTCCAGATATTTCTCCAGAACATCCCCATCCTTAATCACCATTTCACGATTCAACCCCTCCTTGATAGCTGTCAAATAAGCTACAGGAGTAGAGATTTTCAAAGCGCAGGAGAAATCGACCAATAGGAAAGAGATAGCCTTAGAAAAAGAACCTGTTAATAGGTAAGTCAGCCCAGCCCCCAAGAAATTATATTTGACGACCTTATCCGCCATCTTGATGAAATAGCGTTGTTTCGTTTTCTTGTTTTCTTCAGATTTCTTCATCAACTCAATCAGCTGTAAAATACGGCTGTTCATCTGATTATCGGTTACACGAATGCGCAACTCTCCAGTTTCTAATACTGTATTTGCACAAACCAAATCAGACTCTCTTTTTTCAACTGGAAAACTCTCTCCCGTCAAGGAACTTTCGTTGACCATACCTAAACCTGAAACTACTTGTCCATCAAACAGAATTTCATTTCCTTGAGATAGGACCAAGACATCTCCTATTTGAACATCAGAACTCTTGATACTAACGACCGTATCGCCCTGTACTAGGAATACATCGTTCTCTTTTGCAAGAAGGCTTTGTTCTAAATCTGTTGCAGTTTTTTTCAAGGACCACTGATCTAAATGATTCCCCAAATCAAGCATAAACATGATATTGCTAGCTGTCTTGGATTGGTTCATAAACAAGGACAATAAAATCGCCGAACAGTCCAAGACCTCCATCGTTAGTTCCTTACGCGCTAGTGTTTGATAGGCTTCTCTAATATAGCCAAAAGCCTGATAACAAGTCCATATATAGCGAATAGGATACGGCACAAAACTACGAAAAAGTATACGCTTAATCGCTGCACCTGAGACAATAGAATAAGCACTCTCTTCTCTACGAATGGGAAGAGTCATCAACTCAGAAACTTTCCCTTTATCAATTCTTTTTAAAAAGGCTTCTGTATTATCTAATACAGAAAAGCCTTCTTTTATGCGTAGAGTAAAGTGCTGTTGATCCATGTAAAACTGGATAGACTCAATCCCCTTTTCATCTCTCGCCAAGGAACGAAGATAGTCTTGAATATCCAAGGTGAGTGAAAAAGAAGACGATAGTCGGATATGTTGATATCCTCTATGTAGCACTTTAAAAGACATATTATTCTCCTATAAGGCTATCTAATTGCTCTTCTTTTTTCTCTTGCTCGTACAAATATTTGGCATCTTGCAAGACATCATCTCCATGTTGCTTCACAACAGAAACAGATGCATCTAGCTCGTCTTTCAACTTATAAGCCTTAGCCAAAGCTTTAGAATAACCTTTTTTAGCTTCCTTACTTGCTAAGATTTTCAAGCCAAGTGTACCAAATGCGACACCACTCAAAAAGAGTGATGATTTTTTCGCAACTTTTGCGACGCTTAATACTTCTTTTAACATACTTATTTCCTCCTTATCATTATTATATAGCAATTTAGATATAAAAGCAATTTCATTCCATAAATTGGAAAATTAGTTTTATTTCTACTGAATCTCCCATCTACTTATTCCTAAAGTTGCTTTCATTTGCCTCTTTTGATACACTTAAACTATGAATACAAATCTCAAACCTAAACTTCAGCGTTTTGCTTCTGCGACTGCCTTTGCCTGTCCTATCTGTCAAGAAAATCTGACTCTGCTAGAGACTAGTTTCAAGTGCTACAACCGTCATTCTTTTGACTTGGCGAAATTCGGCTATGTCAATCTAGCCCCTCAAATCAAGCAATCTGCCAACTACGACAAGGAAAACTTTCAAAATCGCCAACAAATCCTAGAAGCCGGCTTTTACCAAGCTATTTTAGATGCTGTATCTGACTTGCTTGCAAGCTCAAAAACTACCACAACAATTTTAGATATCGGTTGTGGTGAAGGTTTCTATTCTCGCAAGCTTCAAAAAAGGCATCCTGACAAAACCTTCTATGCCTTTGATATTTCCAAAGATTCCGTCCAAATCGCTGCCAAGAGTGAAGCAAACTGGGCAGTCAACTGGTTCGTTGGTGACTTGGCTCGTCTTCCTATAAAAGACGCCAGCATGGATATCCTGCTTGATATCTTCTCACCTGCCAACTATGGAGAATTTCGTCGCGTTTTATCCAAAGACGGCATCTTGATAAAGGTTATTCCAACTGAAAATCACCTCAAGGAAATCCGTCAGAAGGTACAAGACCAGCTGACAAACAAGGAGTATTCCAACCAAGATATCAAAAATCATTTCCAAAACAACTTCACTATCTTATCCAGTAAAACTGCCTCTCTGACCAAGACTATCACAGCAGATCAGCTCCAAGCCCTACTCAGCATGACACCCCTACTCTTTCACATCGACCAGAGCAAGATTGACTGGAGCCAACTGACAGAGATTACCATTGAAGCTGAGATTCTGGTTGGGAAAGTACTATAATTGACACAAAAACCGCATTTCAAAAAGATCTGCGGTTTTAAATTTCAATTTTCAAACTATCTATCCGAAAAGTCTAAAACATTTAAAGCTTTTAGCTTCTCCATTTATTTTCGATTCGAAATAACAAACTTATCAATAAATAGCAAGTGAAATAAGGCAAGTGTAATTCCCGATAAGCACCCATGATAAGAGATTTCTTGATGGGTAAGGGGGTAAAGATTACTATTACCCGCCAAGAGACATGTCAAAATCACAAATAGTATCCAAAATAAATCAGTCCATTTATATTTTGAAAAATATTTTTTCCACATAAGAACACCTTCTTTCCTACAATCATATTATAATACTTTGTGTAAGCGAATACAAGGGATATGAGGTAATCAACTACGAAGAAATATAAGGCTGAAGACAGTAAAAACCAGCTTTTTAAGCGCTGGTTTATTGTTTTAAACTAGGTTTCTTATAAAGATTACTAACACTAAGCTTTAAAAAAAGTTAGTTTTTGAAGCGCTTGGATAAATAGAATCTAGAAAACAGAAAAAACTAAAAAGAATGTAGGGAAATAAACCCTACATTCTTAAAATAACTTAGTACATAAATGACAATGCTGTCGCCGCCATCAATATTGCAAGAACTATTTTCCAAATTTTTTTATTTTTTCCAAAAATCTTATCAGCTAACAAGCTTATTACAAGAAAGGTAATAAACAACACCAATTTAAGTGTATATATCATAAGAACACCTTCTTTCCTATAATCATATTATAATACTTTGTGTAAGC
>NZ_KV794522.1:32487-84843 GCF_001808785.1 Streptococcus sp. HMSC077D04
CAAGGGATATGAGGTAATCAACTACGAAGAAACATAAGGATGAAAGACAGTAAAAACCAGCATTTAAAGCCTTCACTGTATCTAGGATCTCCCTATTTTTAGACAAAATTGACTCAAATCCACAGCATTTAAAAAAGCGAATTTCAATCGAAACTCGCTTTTTTACAAAATGTATTAGTGTGAATTTGTATCTTATACTCAATGAAAATCAAAGAGCAAACTAGGAAGCTAGCCGCAGGCTGTACTTGAGTACGGTAAGGCGACGCTGACGCGGTTTGAATTTGATTTTCGAAGAGTATTAGTTCAAGTGCCAGATATCTTCGTTATACTGAGCAATTGTACGGTCAGATGAGAAGAATCCTGCTTTGGCAATGTTAACGATGACTTTATCCAACCATGCGTCACGGTCTTCGTAGTCAGCCAACATTTGCTCTTTGACTTTGATGTAATCTTCTAAGTCAAGAAGAGTCATGAACCAGTCTTTGTTGATCAATTCATTGTAAAGGCGTTCCAAGCGCTCTTTGTTTCCAGCTGCAAGAACTGCATCGCTAACGATGAAGTCAACCAATGGTTTGATAGCTTCACGAGCGTAGAATTCGCTTGATTTGTAAGCCGCTTTTTCGTAAAGGTCGATAACAGTTTCTGAATCTTCACCAAAGATGTAGATATTTTCGTCTCCAACCAACTCAGCGATTTCCACGTTAGCACCGTCCATAGTACCAAGAGTCAAAGCTCCGTTCAACATGAATTTCATGTTACCAGTACCTGAAGCTTCTTTAGAAGCAAGTGAGATTTGTTCTGAGATATCACATGCTGGGATAAGGAAGCTTGCTGCAGTAACGTTGTAGTTTTCAACCATAACTACTTGCAAGTGTGGAGCTACTGCTGGATCGTTAGCAATAACTTCTGACATGCAAAGGATCAAGTGGATAATGTCTTGAGCGATTGTGTAGGCTGGAGCTGCTTTACCACCAAAGAAGATTGTAATTGGACGAGCAGGGATGTTACCAGCTTTGATGTCAAGGTATTTGTGGATCACGTACAAAGCGTTCATTTGTTGGCGTTTGTACTCGTGAAGACGTTTGATTTGGATATCAAAGATAGAGTTTGTATTGATTTCCACACCTTGGTGTTCTTTCAAGTGACGAGCCAATTTACGTTTGTTGTGAGCCTTGATGCTTTCCAATTTTTCTTTGACAGCTGCTTTGTCTTCATAAGACAAGAGTTTTTCAAGCTCATCTGCTTCATGGTGCCAACCTTCTCCAATAATCTCATCCAAGTAGTGAGATAGTCTTGGGTTAGCATGCATGAGCCAACGACGGAAAGTGATACCGTTTGTTTTGTTGTTGAATTTTTCTGGGTAAAGGTCGTAGAAGGCTTTCAACTCAGAGTTCTTCAAGATTTCAGTGTGGAGTGCTGCTACCCCGTTAACACTGTATCCGTAGTGGATATCCATGTGAGCCATGTGAACACGTCCGCTCTCATCGATAATTTGAACAGCTGGATCTTTGTATTCTGCTTTCACGCGACGGTCCAATTCTTCGATGATTGGTACCAAGTGAGGAACCACTTCTTGCAAGAATTCAAGAGGCCATTTTTCAAGGGCTTCAGCAAGGATTGTGTGGTTAGTGTAGGCAGTCATGCTACGAACGATTGAGATTGCTTCGTCAAGTTCGATACCACGAGCAGTCAAAAGACGGATCAATTCAGGGATAACCATTGATGGGTGAGTGTCGTTGATTTGGACAACTGCGTAGTCAGCAAGGTCATGCAAGTTGCTTCCTTTTTCGATTGCTTCATCGATGATCAATTGCGCACCGTTTGAAACCATAAAGTATTGTTGGAAGATACGGAGCAATTCACCTTGACGGTCACTATCATCTGGGTAAAGGAAAAGAGTCAAGTTGCGAGCAATGTCTGTCTTATCAAAGTTGATACCGTCTTTAATGATTGAAGAGTCAACTGAATCCAAGTCAAACAAACGCAAGCGGTTCTTAGTTTCTGTCTTGTAACCAGGTACATCGATATCGTAAAGAGTTGATGTCAATGTGAAGTGAGCAAATGGTACTTGGTAGCTACGGCTTGAGCGAACCAACCAGTTTTGCTCTGTCAACCATGCATTTGGAATTGTTTCTTGTTGGTTATTTTTAAGAACTTGTTGGAATAGACCAAAGTGGTAGTTAAGACCAACACCGTCACCATTCAAACCAAGAGTAGCAATTGAGTCGATAAAGCAGGCAGCCAAACGTCCCAAACCACCATTACCAAGAGATGGCTCCAATTCAACTTCTTCAACTTCAATCAAGTCTTTACCTGCAGCTGCAAGTTCTTTTTTAACATCGTCGTAAAGACCAAGGTTGATCAAGTTGTTTGACAAAAGTTTACCAATCAAGAACTCAGCTGAGATGTAGTAAACTTTTTTCTTACCAGTGTTAACTGGTTTTTTGCTACTTGCAAGCTTGCTGTAGTTAAGAAGAGCAAGGTAAAGCTCTTCATTGCTACATTCTGCAATGGTTTTATTGTAACGATTTTGTACAAATTCTTGTAGTGATAACATGTTTAAGGTGTCTCCTGATATTGTATTATTTCTTTAATTCTACCAAATTCTCATTGATTCGGCGATAGATTGTTGTCAAGTCAAGCAAGCCTTCCTCGACAGCTGGTGTCAATTGATCTTCAGTCATACGCCAAGACCAGTTTCCACCAAGGGTAGATGGGAAGTTCATACGAGCTACCTCATCCAATTCTAGCAAATCTTGCATAGTTGCAATTGCCATGAAGCTAACTGATGAAAAGACTGTACGAAGCATAGCATGTGGCACTGTTTCGTATTCTTTACGGTTCGTGTAGCGAGCCATGTATTCACGAGTCGCATCTTCGATCTCGTTACGGTACCAACCAAGGACCGTATTGTTATCGTGTGTTCCTGTGTACATAACTGAGTTAGCAGGTGCCAAGTGTGGGCTATCGATGCTTTCGTCTTCTGGGTTGAAGGCAAATTGAAGAATCTTCATTCCTGGGAAGCCAGTACGTTCACGCAATTCGATAACTTCATCAGTCATGAAGCCAAGGTCTTCAGCGATGATGTTTAGCTCACCAAGTTCTTCCTTAACGGCTGCAAAAAGCTTGTAGCCAGGACCTTTCACCCACTCACCAGGTGCTGCTGTATCAGAACCAGCAGGGATTTCCCAGTAAGATTCGAAGCCACGGAAGTGGTCAATACGAACGATGTCGTAGATTTTGAAGCTTTCACGCAAGCGCTCAATCCACCATTTGTAGCCATCTTTGTCCATTGCTTCCCAGTCATAGATTGGGTTACCCCAAAGCTGACCAGTTGCAGAAAATTCATCTGGTGGGCATCCTGCGATGCAAGTAGCCTTACCATTGACATCTGTCTTGAAGAGATGTGGATTTGCCCACATATCGCTTGAATCTTCCGCTACGTAAATTGGCATGTCTCCAACGATTTCGATATGGTTGTCGTTAGCGTAAGCTTTCAATTTCAACCATTGTTGGAAGAAGAAGTATTGAGTCACACGGTGGTAAACCAACTTGTCTGCCAATTGCTCACGGTAGCTTGCAAGTGCTGAAGCTTTACGAGCACGAGCATCTGCATCTGGCCATTCAGTCCAAGCAAGATTGTCAAAATGCTCTTTGATAGCCATATACTCTGCAAAGAGTTCAAGCCATGATTGGTTGTCTTGAGCAAATTTCTCAAAATCTTTAACATCTCCCACTTCCAAGAAACGTTTTACCGCTTTTTCTAAAAGAGGACGACGTGCATAGTAAATTTTCGCATAATCAACTTCAGACGCATCACTACCAAAGTCAACCCCTTCAAGGTCACTTGCTTGTAACAAGCCTTGCTCCACTAAGATATCCAAATCGATAAAATGAGTGTTCCCTGCGAAGGCTGAGAAAGATTGGTAAGGAGAGTCTCCGTAACTAGTTGTTCCTAGTGGAAGGATTTGCCAGTAACGTTGTTTTGTGCGAACCAAGAAATCAACGAAGTCATAAGCACTTTTACCAAATGATCCGATTCCGTATGCTCCTGGAAGAGAAGAAATGTGCATCAACACACCACTTTGACGTTTTTTCATAATAAGCACCTCATGTGTTTATAGTTAGATATTACATTTTTATGAACGCAAACGTTTGCGCTATTACTAGTATAGCTTATTTTCTTGATAAATGCAAGCGGTTTTAAATAACTTTTTTGATTATTTTTTAAAAATTTTTTCTTCTTACTCGTATATATATTCTTTCAGGAAATAAACAAAATAGGAATAAGGGTTTCACTTATCTTATTAAGCAAAAATAAAATGAGAATCCTCTCTGCTTTCCATTTGTAAATTAGGCAATCGTTTTCTCAACTTTTTTTAAATTTAAAACAAAAGCTATTTTTGGGATTTTCTACTATTATATGACGATGAAGCGTTTACTTTTTTCACAATTTTTTTAAAAATTTTTACAAAAAATACTTGCAACCGCTTTCCGATTGTGCTATACTAGTCCCATAAAGGAAAACGTTTGCGTTTCCTCATTATAAAATTTGTTATTCTTTAGGAGGAATACACTATGTCATCTAAATTCATGAAGAGCGCTGCTGTGCTTGGAACTGCTACACTTGCTAGCTTGCTTTTGGTAGCTTGCGGAAGCAAACCTGCTGAAAAAGCTGCTGATGCTGGTTCATCTGAAGCGAAAGAAATCACTCTTTACGTTGAAGACCAATACAAAGCTTTTGCTGAATCAGCTGCAAAAGCTTACGAAAAAGAAGCTGGCGTAAAAGTGACTATCAAAACCGGAGACCAAATGGGTGGTCTTGACAACCTTTCTCTAGATAACCAATCTGGTAAAGCTGCTGACGTTATGATGGCACCATACGACCGTGTAGGTAGCCTTGGTACTGACGGCCAACTTTCAGAAGTTAAATTGAGCGACGGCGCTAAAACAGATGATAAAACTAAATCTCTTGTAACAGCTGCTGACGGTAAAGTTTACGGTGCTCCTGCCGTTATCGAGTCACTTGTTATGTACTACAACAAAGACTTGGTAAAAGAAGCTCCAAAAACATTTGCTGACTTGGAAAACCTTGCTAAAGATAGCAAATACGCATTCGCTGGAGAAGATGGAAAAACTTCTGCTTTCCTAGCTGACTGGACAAACTTCTACTTTGCATACGGACTTCTTGCTGGTAACGGCGGTTACGTATTCGGACAAAACGGTAAAGATGCTAAAGACATCGGTCTTGCAAACGACGGTTCTATCGCAGGTATCAACTATGCTAAATCTTGGTATGAAAAATGGCCTAAAGGTATGCAAGATACTGAAGGAGCTGGAAACCTAATCCAAACTCAATTCCAAGAAGGTAAAACAGCTGCTATCATTGACGGACCTTGGAAAGCTAAAGCCTTCAAAGACGCTAAAGTAAACTACGGTGTTGCAACTATCCCAACTCTTCCAAACGGAAAAGAATATGCTGCATTCGGTGGTGGTAAAGCTTGGATCATCCCATCAAGCACTAAGAACCTTGAAGCTGCTCAAAAATTTGTAGACTTCCTTGTTTCAACTGAAGAACAAAAAGCCTTCTACGATACAACTAACGAAATCCCAGCTAACACTGAAGCTCGTTCATACGCTGAAGGTAAAAACGATGAGTTGACAACAGCTGTTATCAAACAGTTCAAGAACGCTCAACCAATGCCAAATATCTCTCAAATGTCAGCTGTTTGGGACCCAGCTAAAACAATGTTGTTTGAAGCTGTAAGTGGTAAGAAAGATGCTAAAACAGCTGCTAACGATGCTGTAACATTGATCAAAGAAACAATCAAACAAAAATTTGGTGAATAAAAAATTTGTTCAAGGGGGGTGGAATTCAAATCCCCCTTTGAATTTATCAATAAAAAACATATATAGTTTAGGTTTTGATTAGAAACCAGTATCCTATGAAAGGAGTTATTATGGAAAAGCAACAACCTAGTAAAGCAGCCCTGCTGTCTATCATTCCTGGGTTAGGACAGATTTACAATAAACAAAAGGCCAAAGGTTTTATCTTCCTTGGTGTAACCATCGTATTTGTCCTTTATTTCCTAGCACTTGCAGCCCCTGAATTGAGCAACCTCATCACTCTTGGTGACAAGCCAGGTCGTGATAATTCTCTCTTCATGCTGATTCGTGGTGCCTTCCATTTAATCTTTGTAGTTGTTTATGTACTCTTTTATTTCGCAAATATCAAAGATGCACATACAACTGCCAAACACATTAATAATGGTATTCCAGTAGCACTTACCTTTAAAGAAATGATCAAAGGAATCTATGAAAATGGTTTCCCTTACCTCTTGATCATTCCATCTTATATTGCAATGACTTTTGCGATTATCTTCCCCGTTATCGTAACCTTGATGATCGCCTTTACCAACTACGACTTCCAACACTTGCCACCAAACAAATTGTTGGACTGGGTTGGTTTGACCAACTTTACAAACATTTGGAGCTTGAGTACCTTCCGTTCTGCCTTTGGTTCTGTTCTTTCTTGGACTATCATCTGGGCTTTATCTGCCTCAACTTTACAGATCGTGATTGGTATCTTCACAGCTATCATTGCTAACCAACCATTTATCAAAGGAAAACGTATCTTTGGTGTTATTTTCCTTCTTCCTTGGGCTGTTCCAGCCTTCATCACTATCTTGACATTCTCAAACATGTTTAACGATAGTGTCGGTGCTATCAATACTCAAGTCTTGCCGATCTTTGCTAAATTCCTTCCTTTCCTTGATGGGGCTCTTATCCCTTGGAAAACAGACCCTACTTGGACTAAGGTTGCCTTGATTATGATGCAAGGTTGGCTTGGATTCCCATATATCTACGTTTTGACTTTGGGTATCTTGCAATCTATTCCTAACGACCTTTACGAAGCAGCTTATATTGACGGTGCCAATGCTTGGCAAAAATTCCGCAACATCACTTTCCCAATGATCTTGGCTGTTGCAGCACCTACTTTGATTAGCCAATACACCTTCAACTTTAACAACTTCTCTATCATGTACCTCTTCAATGGTGGAGGTCCTGGTAGTGTCGGAGGAGGAGCTGGTTCAACAGATATCTTGATCTCATGGATCTACCGTTTGACAACAGGTACATCTCCTCAATACTCAATGGCGGCAGCTGTTACCTTGATTATCTCTATCATTGTCATCTCAATCTCTATGATCGCATTCAAGAAACTACACGCATTTGATATGGAGGATGTCTAAGATGAATAACTCAATTAAACTCAAACGTAGACTGACTCAAACCCTTACTTACCTCTACTTAATTGGCCTATCAATCGTGATTATCTATCCACTTTTGATTACCATCATGTCAGCCTTTAAAGCAGGTAACGTCTCAGCCTTTAAACTAGATACTAATATCGACCTCAATTTTGATAACTTTAAAGGTCTCTTCACTGAAACCTTGTACGGTACTTGGTACCTCAACACTTTGATTATCGCCTTAATTACTATGGCTGTTCAAACAAGTATTATCGTACTTGCTGGTTATGCTTATAGCCGTTACAATTTCTTGGCTCGTAAACAAAGTTTGGTCTTCTTCTTGATTATCCAAATGGTGCCAACCATGGCCGCTTTGACAGCCTTCTTCGTTATGGCACTTATGTTGAACGCCCTTAACCACAGCTGGTTCCTCATCTTCCTTTATGTTGGTGGGGGTATCCCGATGAATGCTTGGTTGATGAAAGGCTACTTCGATACAGTGCCAATGTCTCTAGACGAATCTGCAAAACTAGACGGTGCAGGACACTTCCGTCGCTTCTGGCAAATTGTTCTTCCACTTGTTCGCCCAATGGTTGCCGTACAAGCTCTCTGGGCCTTCATGGGACCTTTCGGGGACTACATCCTCTCTAGTTTCTTGCTTCGTGAGAAAGAATACTTTACTGTTGCCGTAGGTCTCCAAACCTTCGTTAGCAATGTGAAAAACATGAAGATTGCCTACTTCTCAGCAGGTGCTATCCTCATCGCCCTTCCAATCTGTATTCTCTTCTTCTTCCTACAAAAGAACTTTGTTTCAGGACTTACAAGTGGTGGCGACAAGGGATAATTTATCCCCGCCACCCTTTTTCATTTTGAAGCCTATTGATGAGGATTATGAAAAATGTTCTCTCAACAAGCAATTCATCTCCTAGACTTGAAATAAAGCACATTTCTCTATATAATAATACTCATATAGAAAACACCTTTTAGAAAGATACCTATGCTTCCATATCCATTTTCCTATTTTTCAAGTATTTGGGGATTTCGTAAGCCCCTGTCCAAACGTTTCGGACTCAACTGGTTCCAACTTCTCTTTACCAGTATCTTCCTTATCAGCTTATCTATGGTACCTATTGCCATCCAAAACAGCTCGCAGGAGACTTATCCGCTAGAAACCTTTATCGATAATGTCTATGAACCATTGACAGATAAGGTTGTACAGGATCTCTCTGAACACGCTACAATTGTTGATGGTAAATTAACTTATACTGGAACAGCTAGTCAAGAGCCTTCTATTGTGATCGGTCCAAGTCAAAGCAAGGAATTACCTAAGGACTTGCAACTGCATTTCGATACGAATGAGCTCGTCATCAGCAAGGAAAGCAAGGAATTGACCCGTATCTCTTACCGGGCGATTGAGACTGAGAGTTTCAAAAGTAAAGACAGCTTGACCCAAGCCATTTCTAAAGACTGGTACCAGCAGAATCGTGTCTATATCAGTCTCTTTCTAGTTCTCGGTGCCAGCTTCCTCTTTGGTTTGAATTTCTTCATTGTCTCTCTAGGAGCTAGTCTTCTCCTTTATATCACTAAGAAATCACGCCTCTTTTCATTTAGAACCTTTAAAGAGTGCTACCATTTTATCTTGAACTGTTTAGGATTACCAACTCTGTTTACGCTTATTTTGGGATTATTTGGCCAAAATATGACAACCCTGATTACTGTACAAAACATTCTTTTTGTTCTGTATCTGGTCACTATCTTTTATAAAACGCATTTCCGTGATCCAGATTACCATAAATAGGAGATTTTTATGCCCGTTACGATTAAAGACGTGGCCAAGGCTGCTGGTGTTTCGCCTTCAACCGTAACCCGTGTTATTCAAAATAAATCAACCATTAGCGACGAAACAAAAAAACGCGTTCGCAAAGCTATGAAGGAGCTCAATTACCACCCCAACCTCAACGCTCGTAGTTTGGTAAGCAGTTATACCCAAGTTATCGGCTTGGTCCTTCCTGACGACTCAGACGCCTTCTATCAAAATCCTTTCTTCCCATCTGTCCTCCGTGGTATCGCCCAAGTCGCTTCTGAAAACCACTATGCTATTCAGATTGCAACAGGTAAAGATGAAAAAGAGCGCCTTAAAGCTATTTCACAGATGGTTTACGGTAAACGTGTGGATGGTTTAATCTTCCTTTATGCCGAAGAGGAGGATCCCTTGGTCAAGCTGGTCGCTGATGAGCAGTTCCCCTTCCTCATCCTAGGAAAATCCATTTCACCCTTTATCCCTCTTGTCGATAATGACAATGTCCAAGCTGGTTTTGATGCAACCGAATATTTTATCAAAAAAGGCTGCAAACGAATTGCCTTCATTGGAGGGACTAAGCGACTCTTCGTAACGCAAGACCGTTTAACAGGCTATGAGTCAGCACTCAAACAATACCAACTGCCTATTGACGGAAATTTGACCTATTTTGCAACGGAGTTCTTAGAAGAAAAAGGGTATCAATTTAGTAAACTCCTCTTTCAGCATGACCCGCAGATTGATGCTATCATTACAACCGATAGTCTCCTAGCCGAAGGGGTCTGTGACTATATTGCTAAGCACCAACTGGATGTCCCTGTTCTCAGCTTTGACTCGGTCAATCCCAAGCTCAACTTGGCGGCCTATGTTGATATCAATAGCCTAGAACTTGGTCGTGTTTCTCTTGAAACTATCCTCCAGATCATCAACGATGCTAAAAGCAATAAACAAATTTGTTACCGTCAGTTAATCGCCCACAAAATTATCGAAAAATAAAAACCAGCTCAAGCTGGTTTTTTGGTTACTAATTTTCTGTTTCAACGAATCGTCCCAGAATATGCACATTCTCCGATACAGAGACAAAGGCGCTTGGATCCACCTGTTTCATAATCTGTTTAAATTCATTAAACTCTGCACGTGTAATGACAGTGATTAAAACTGCCTTTCTTTCGTGATTATAGGTTCCTTCTGCATCGTGGATCATGGTTGCTCCGCGGTGCAATTTTTTATGGATTTTTTCAATTACCTTGTCTGGATGATTGGTCACAATCATGGCCTGCATGCGTTTTTGCTTGGTAAAGACCGCATCTGTCACACGGCTAGAGACAAAGATGGTAATCATAGAGTAGAGAGCGTATTTCCAACCAAAGGTCAAACCTGCTATCAGCATGATGGTTCCATTTACCAAGAAAGAAATACTACCGACATTCCTCCCCGTTTTCTTGCGAATGGTCAGGCTGACAATATCTGTACCTCCACTGGAGATATTGTTGCGAAGAGCAAAACCAATCCCCAAGCCCATGACAACACCCCCAAAAAGGGCATTGATAATGGGATCCTCAGTCAAGGTCGCTACAGGGACAAACTGGATAAAGAAGGAACTCATGGATACCGTGATAAAGGTAAAGACGGTGAACTTATGGCCAATCTGATACCAAGCCAAGACCATCAAAGGAAAATTAATGGCGTAAAAGGTTAGCGAAATCGGAATATGAAAACCAAACCAGTGATTACTCAAGGCAGAGATAATCTGTGCCAAACCTGTAGCACCACTCGAATACACATGCCCTGGTTGGAAAAAGAAATTGACCGCTACTGCTGATAAAAATCCATAGACCAGAGAAGCTGAAATCTTCTCATCATATTTTTCGCGAGAGATGCTTTGTAAGACACGTAAAATTTTTATTTGATGAGCAAAGCGGCGCAGATAATAGCGCCACCGCTTAATTCGTTTTGCTTGTTTCATCTTCTTCTACTTGTAAGCTGAGTTCCTCTAGTTGTTTGAGAGCTACTGTTGAAGGAGCTTGTGTCATTGGGTCAGTTGCCTTGTTATTCTTAGGAAAGGCAATGACTTCACGGATATTTTCTTCTCCTGCTAAGAGCATGACAAATCGGTCAAGTCCGATAGCCAAGCCACCGTGTGGTGGGAAACCATAGTCCATGGCTTCAAGAAGGAAGCCAAACTGGTCATTTGCTTCTTCGGCTGAGAAACCAAGAGCCTTGAACATGCGTTCTTGAAGGTCTTTTTGATTAATACGAAGGCTACCACCACCAAGCTCATAACCGTTCAAGACAATATCGTAAGCAATGGCACGAACCTTCGCCAAATCACCTTCTAATTCGTGAGCAGTCTCTTCCTGTGGAAGTGTGAATGGATGGTGGGCGCTCATGTAGCGACCTTCTTCTTCAGACCATTCAAACATTGGCCAGTCAACCACCCAAAGGAAGTTGAATTTATCGTTATCAATCAAGCCAAGCTCTTTGGCAATACGTCCACGAAGGGCACCAAGAGTTGCATTGGCCACTTCAAGCGTATCCGCCACAAAGAGAACCAAGTCCTTATCTTCAAGAGCAAGCGCTACAGTCAAGTCTGCCTGAATCCCCGTCAAGAACTTAGCAACTGGTCCGTTTAATTCTCCATCAACTACCTTGACCCAAGCAAGGCCTTTAGCACCGTACTGCTTGGCTACTTCCGTCATCTTGTCGATGTCTTTACGTGAATAGTTGTCCGCAGCGCCTTTGACTACAATTGCTTTTACAGCAGGTGCTTCTGAAAAGACTTTAAAGTCTACACCTTTGACCACTTCTGTCAAGTCCTGGAGCAACATGTCAAAACGAGTATCTGGTTTGTCAGAACCATAGAGAGCCATAGCGTCATCATACTTCATACGAGGGAATGGAAGCGTCACTTCGATGCCTTTTGTTTCCTTCATCACGCGGGCAATCAAGCCTTCTGTAATATCTTGGATTTCTTGCTCAGTAAGGAAAGATGTTTCCAAGTCGACCTGGGTAAACTCAGGCTGGCGATCTCCACGCAAGTCTTCATCACGGAAACATTTAACGATTTGATAATAACGGTCAAAACCAGCATTCATCAACAACTGCTTAGTAATTTGTGGACTTTGAGGAAGCGCGTAGAAATGCCCTTTATTGACACGAGATGGCACCAAATAATCACGCGCCCCTTCTGGTGTTGACTTAGAAAGGAATGGTGTCTCCACGTCGATAAACTCCAACTCATCCAAGTAGTTACGGATAGAGTGGGTCACCTTAGCACGAAGTTTAAGATTTTCCAACATTTCTGGACGACGAAGGTCAAGGTAACGGTAACGCAAACGCGTATCGTCATTGGCCTCAATGCCATCCTTAATCTCAAATGGGGTTGTCTTAGCTGTATTAAGCACTGTCAGAGCTGTCACGTTTAACTCAACTGCACCAGTTGGCAACTTATCATTGGCTTGCTCACGCGCAGCGACCTGACCAGTTACCTCGATAACAAATTCGCTACGAAGGCTTTCAGCTGTTGCCATAACCTCTGCAGATACTTTTTCAGGGTTGATAACCAACTGCATGATTCCTTCACGGTCACGAAGGTCGATAAAGATCAAACCACCAAGGTCACGACGACGGCCAACCCATCCTTTCAAGGTCATTTCTTGTCCGATGTGTTCCTCACGAACACGACCAGCATACATACTACGTTTCATTGTTTCTCTCCTCTTTTATTCTGTTACTATTTTACCATAAAAGCGCAGGCTCTTCATGAAAATCAGCAGAAAAGTTTGCCTGTCTTTAAAAATCAAGCGAAGGCCCTAAAAATTAGCGCCCATACAAAAATCCGATGAAGTTCACCGGACTCTTTTATTTTGAATTTTTGCCTGCTTTACGCTTTTCAGCGATTTCAGCTGCCTTTCTAGGCAAGACAATTTCCGTTGTATAAGCTGTCCCAAAACGCCAGATACCGGCAATAGGGGCAAAGACTACTGCTAGATGGCTGTAGAAGAAATCACCTTTGAAGGCATAAGCTAGCGCCCCGATAATGAAAAACAGAACAACTGCTTGAATCACTGCTAATAAAATTACTCGTTTCATGTGACCTCCTGACTCTATTATAGCATGAGAATCATCAAAAAGGCGACTAAATTATTCAAAGCGTGGAGAGAAATACTATAGACCAAACCTTTTCTACTAATATAAGCCAAGCCCAAACTAAAACCTAGGCTAAAATAGACAAAAAATTGTTGCACATCACCTGGAAAATGAATCAAGGCAAACAGAGCACTAGATACCAAAAGAAAAATCAGGGTTTGTTTACTACTGTCCTGCTTAGGAAAGAGGTAGCGTGCTAACATCCCTCTAAAGATCAGTTCTTCTGTCAAAGGAGCAAAAATAACAGTGGCAAAGAATGAGAAAAGTGGCTGAGTCAAGGTCAGGTCTGTCGCTGTTTGCTGATTTACCGAAGGATCGTTTGGCAAGAAAAATTGAACGACAATAGATAAGAACCAAACTAAGGCAGGAAGCCAAATAAATCGGTTAAAACCACTCACTGCAATGCTGACAGGAGTCTTTCGATACCATTTGTAAACATAGTATACATAAACTCCAGCCAAGGCCACATAGAGTAAGGTAACAGCATAAGCTGAAGCGCCTAGTTTCAAAGCTTCTACAGCCATACTCAGAACGATACCATAGATAAACAGAAAGGATAGAAAAGCTAGAAAAAACCAGCCAAAGTTTTTAAGTAATTTCATAAAGGACTCCTATCTTGCTTTATAGCTATTTTTCAATACAAAGAGGTTTGCTATTCCTAATACAAGTACCCAGGCAAGTAACATACCGATGTTAGAAAAAGATATTTCTCCACCTTTTTTATTTAAAAGATTTACAATAGGACCAACGAACGAGTAATCCAACACTTTCTGAATCGTATCATTTTGAAGAGCAATCATAGGTAAAAAAGAGACAATTAACATAGGGAAGATACTATAAACTTGCGCTTTAGATTGAGTATCTGACACCGCACCGATTAGAAGGTTGAGAAAAATAACACTAATAGTTGCTAAGACCAAATAGATAACATAGGCAAATAGGTAACCTGATACATCTACTTTAAGATAGATTGGTAGTACAATCATTCCAAGCAACATAATCAACATAGGGAGAACGAGCATACTAATAGTATATTCTGTTGCTGTCACACCACTTAGGATGAGTGATTTAAGATTGCGCTTTTCCTTATCTTCTGCCATCATAATCGATACCATATAACCACTTCCCATGCTCAAGACCATCGTCAAGCTAGCAGATAGAAAAAATAGGCTCAATTGTCCATTCTTATTTAAAAATTCATTATATAAAACAGTCAGTCCAAAAGGCAACAATAGAGTCGCCAACAAAGATGAATTGCTAATAAGGACTTGTAATCTTAACCATAGTAGGGCATTTAATTTTCTAAACATCTAACTTTTCTCCTGTCAATCTGATAAAGATTTCTTCTAGTGTCGGCTCACAAGAGTGAACCACCATCAAATCTGTCGTGTCTAAATGTGGCAATTCTTCAAATGGAACTATCTGTTCTCGTCCATCGTTATAAACCACATGTACTTTCTTATCCACATGGTACTTCTGGATAATATCTTGTGGACTTCCATACTCTATTAAGTTTCCCTTATTTAAAAGAGATAAGCGATCACAAAGCAGAGTTGCTTCATGCATATCATGCGTGGTCAGAAAGATAGTTGTCCCCGCCTGCTTTAATTCTTGTAGTAGGGTATGAATCATCTTAGATGTTGTAGGGTCTAAGCCACTAGTTGGCTCATCTAGAAAGAGAATCTTAGGAGCATTCAGAAGGGCACGGGCCAAGAACATTCGTTGTTTCATTCCTGTAGATAGTTTTTCTGCGATAATATCTTTAGCATCTGCCAATCCAACCTGTTTGAGCACCTGATTTACTCTATCTGACTTGAGGCCATATAACTTAGCGTAAATGAGAAGATTTTTATAAAGATTCATCTTTTCATAAAAACCACTGCCATCACTAACAATACCAATTTGTTCCAAATCATTTGAGGTTAAATCTTGAGAATTCTTACCTAACAAAATTGTTTTACCTTGATCTGCAGCCAACTGACCTGTCAAGACATTGATCATGGTTGTTTTACCTGAGCCAGAAGGGCCAAGAAAACCAAAGATTTCACCTTCCTTAATCTCAAAAGAAATCTGATGAAGAGCTTTTTTGCTCCCAAAACTTTTGCTTACATTTTCAACACGAATCATAGAAACTCCTTTATTTGAAATAGCGTTTCACCATAGGCAACTGCATCACATTGATATAAATATGGATGGCTCCGACAAGCAAGAAAGCTAGTAGCTGAATTTCTCCTGTCAGTAAGGAAAAGAGAAAAATTAGAATGTAGAGACCTGGCAAGACATATTGGTTTAATTGGAATAAAATCTGAAAACTCTGTTCCAAATAAGCCTGACGCTCCCCTTCATCATAAGAATTGAGATAGTACAAGACATCCTTTGGTGTAGAGAAAGGGACCCAATCAAACTGACGAACGATTGCAATTGTTTTAGAAAGAGATTTTTGAGCATTGAAAACCCACGCAAATACCAAAAAAGAAAGAGATAAGGTTATACGGCTTCCATTTAGTACAATCAATTCATTTAATGAGATGAAAAGAGCTAATAAAATCGCTACAGTTGTAATATTAAAAGCAATGGTTCCAAACTCAAGATTCCGATACATTTGCACATAATAGGTTTCATTCAGATCATCATCCATTTCCTCTTGATACAAGGAATGAAATTTTCTGCTTTTCTTTAAGAAATTGAACGTCAAAAGAATACTAATGAAACCTATCAGTAAACAAATAGCTGATATCCATGGTATCAAGACTTTCACATCTAACATAATTTCGTAGGATTCGGCACGTGCCTTAAACATCCCTACAAAACCGCCAAAGAAAGCTCCCAAGACAATAGACATTAAAAATAACAATCCACGTTTCTTTTTCTTTTCCATATTCATTCTCCTTCTAAATTAAACCAATCCAACTAACCACTGACCAAAGGCTTTACCTGATGCATAAATTGCTGTCAAGCCCTCTGTTCCAAGTGATACTAAAATCAAACAAACAGCAAACAAGAGAATAGCTTGATTTCTTGCTTTTTTCGCCCCTTCTCCTAAAGGATCTCTCCCAAGCCAGCCTGCTAGATAAGCATATAGGATGACTGTTAAAATCCCAAACTCTGTTGACCAAAGAAACAACAAAATGGCTACTAAACGGATGACGTTAGTCTTGATATTAAAATAATTTCCTAAACCTGCACAGACACCTGCAAGTTCTTTTTGTTCTGTATCTACTTGAAAACCTGCTAAAAACTCTTTCATATTCATTCTCCTTTTTCGCTTGCTAAATTGTTTGCTTTCTTTTCAATCCAGTCAACGACTGGGATAAGAACAAAGTAGGCCCAGATAAATTGGTCACTCTGATAGTGACTAAACCAACCTAAGTCTATCCCAATCAATAGAAATACGCTGACTAATAGGGCTATGGCTACTACATAATAGATTACTTTATACTTGTTCATCACTCGTCCTCCTCCAAGCGAAATACCGATTCGACTGTTTCGTTGAAAATTTGAGATATTTTCAGGGCAATGATAATGGACGGGGTGTACTCATCCCGTTCTAGTAGGCTAACGGTCTGTCTGGAAACCCCTGCCAGCTTGGCTAGGTCGGTTTGATTGAGACCATCGCGAGCCCGAAGCTCTTTTAGACGATTTTTTAGTTGCATGTTACACACCTACTCTCCGTCAAATTCAACAGTTTGGATATCCTCAATACGTTGCAACTTGAATTTTTCTTTCCCCTTTTTATCAACGCTACGTAGTTTGACCCATTCCTCGTCAACATCCACAACTTCCCAGTTATCTGGCCCAATATACACTCCCGTTATAATTGGTTTCTTTCCAATCATTTCTTGCAATAATCTTGACATTTCTATATTTCCTTTCTCTTTTCGCTCAAGCTTTTTGATTTTATTCTCTAGTTTCTTGATTTTTTTAGAATTATTAGAATAAAAGAAAATCATAAATAGTATAAATACTACCCACATCATAGCTCCTTTCCGCTTTCTATTTCTTAACTTGAATTCATTGTAACACATCTTTTTCTTTTTGACAAGCATATTTGTCAAAAAGTTTATGATTTTTGTCATTTTGCAAAAGAAAAAGGTCAGGAGTAAGTTCCTGACCAGTTTATCTATCATTAAAATCCTAGTTTTTCAAAGATTTCTGAGAAGTTTTGGCTGATAGCCTCAAGTGACACTTGCACTTCTTCTCGGGTTTGGTTGTTCTTGACCGTCACTTGTCCGCTTTCGACTTCACTCTCTCCTAGGGTGATGAGGGTCTTAGCCGCAAAGACATCGGCTGACTTGAACTGAGCTTTGAGCTTACGGTTGAGGTAATCACGCTCTGCTTTGAAACCTTGTTGGCGAAGGGCTTGCACCAACTCCAAGGCCTTGACATTTGCTCCATCACCCAAGACTGCGATATAGACATCTAGGGCGTTTTCGATAGGGAGGGCCACACCTTGCTTTTCAAGGATAAGAAGCAGGCGCTCTACACCAAGTCCAAAACCAAATCCAGCAGTTTCAGGGCCTCCAAAGTAAGAAACCAAACCATCGTAGCGACCACCCGCACAAACTGTCAAGTCATTTCCATCAATCTCAGTAATGAACTCGAAAATGGTGTGGTTGTAGTAGTCCAGACCACGCACCATATTGGTATCGATGATATAGTCTACTCCAAGATTCTCCAACATCTGACGCACAGCATCAAAATGAGCTTGACTTTCTTCGTCAAGGAAGTCCAAGATAGAAGGCGCGTTCTCCACTGCCACCTTGTCTTCTGTTTCCTTAGAATCCAAGACACGAAGAGGGTTTTCCTCCAAACGACGTTGGCTATCCTTAGATAAAGTCTCCTTGAGCGGTGTCAAATAGTCAATTAAGGCTTGACGGTAGGCCGCACGGCTCTCAGGATTTCCAAGAGTGTTAAGGTGCAATTTGACACCTTGGATACCGATTTCTTTCAAGAAATGGGCTGCCATCGCGATTGTTTCCACATCGGTAGCTGGATTGCTAGATCCAAAACACTCAACACCAATCTGGTGGAACTGGCGCAAACGCCCTGCCTGTGGACGCTCATAACGGAACATAGGTCCCATGTAGTAGAACTTACTTGGCTTTTGCACTTCTGGCGCGAAGAGTTTATTTTCCACATAGGAACGGACAACGGGCGCAGTTCCTTCTGGACGGAGGGTGATATGACGGTCACCCTTATCATAGAAGTCGTACATTTCCTTGGTTACGATATCGGTCGTATCTCCGACAGAGCGACTGATGACCTCGTAATGCTCAAAAATAGGCGTGCGCACTTCTGCATAGTTATAGCGCTTGAAAATCTCACGGGCAAAGCCCTCAACGTACTGCCATTTGGCAGATTCATCAGGTAAAATATCCTGCGTTCCTTTTGGTTTTTGTAATTTCATAGGGAATCCTCTTTAAACTTAATAGTCTTATTTTACCATAAATAGAGGGATTAAAACAGTGAGAGAAGAAAATCTCAAGAGAGTCTTTTCAGAAAATTCATCAAAAACTTGCCAAATTGTCAGAATTATGAGAAAATAGAGGATATTTATCACGTGGAGGGACTGTTATGAGAGACGATATCAAAATCAATGACCGTGCTTTGGCCTTACAAGACCAAATTATCGAAAAACTAGAGAAGGTTTTTGATACAGATGTGGAATTGGATGTTTACAATCTAGGGCTGATTTATGAAATTAATCTAGACGAAACAGGCCTCTGTAAGATTGTCATGACCTTCACCGACACTGCTTGCGATTGTGCCGAAAGCTTGCCTATCGAAATCGTTGCAGGTCTGAAACAAATTGATGGTATCGAAGATGTCAAGGTTGAAGTTACCTGGTCGCCTGCCTGGAAGATTACACGAATCAGTCGCTACGGCCGTATTGCCCTTGGACTGCCACCTCGTTAAGCAGGCAAATCACTTTTGAAGATGAAAAGAAGCAAGCCGAGATTGGCTTGCTTTTTAAGTTTATTTTTTACCTGACTTGTCCATATTCCAGAAGTCTGTCACGGCTCCGCGTGAAGCAGATGATACGATATGGGCATATTTACCAAGGACACCACGGCTGTAAAGTGGTGGCAAGGTTGTTTCTGCCTTGCGTTTTTCAAGTTCTTCTTCGGATACGGCCATGGAAATTTCTTTGGTATCCTGGTCAACCGTAACGATATCGCCTGTACGAAGGTAGGCAATTGGTCCACCATCCTGAGCTTCAGGAGCGATATGTCCAACAACCAGACCATAAGTACCACCAGAGAAACGACCATCTGTCAAGAGGGCAACCTTGTCTCCTTGACCTTTACCAACGATCATTGATGAAAGTGACAGCATCTCAGGCATACCAGGACCACCCTTAGGTCCAACGAAACGAACAACGACTACATCGCCATCAACGATTTCATCTGTCAGAACGGCCTGAATCGCATCTTCTTCTGAGTCAAAGACCTTAGCTGGTCCAACGTGACGACGCACTTTCACACCTGATACCTTGGCAACTGCACCGTCTGGTGCAAGGTTCCCGTTCAAGATAATCAATGGACCGTCCGCACGTTTTGGATTTTCAAGTGGCATGATAACTTTTTGACCTGGTGTGAGGTCTGCAAAGTCAGCCAAGTTCTCAGCGACAGTCTTACCAGTACATGTGATGCGGTCACCATGAAGGAAACCATTTGCCAACAAGTACTTCATAACCGCAGGAACACCACCGACTTCGTAAAGGTCTTGGAAGACATACTGGCCAGATGGTTTCAAGTCGGCCAAGTGTGGCACACGTTCTTGAATCGTATTGAAGTCCTCAAGAGACAAGTCAACATTGGCAGCATGGGCAATGGCAAGCAAGTGAAGAGTGGCGTTTGTAGAACCACCGAGAGCCATAGTTACAGTGATGGCATCTTCAAAGGCTTCACGAGTCAAGATATCTGACGGTTTGAGACCAAGTTCCAACATCTTAACAACAGCACGTCCTGCTGCTTCGATGTCTTCTTTCTTGTCAGCTGATTCAGCTGGGTGAGATGAAGAACCTGGCAAACTCATACCGAGGACTTCGATAGCAGTCGCCATGGTATTAGCTGTGTACATACCACCACAGCCACCAGGACCAGGGCAGGCACTACATTCAAGACGTTTCACGTCCTCAGCTGTCATATCACCGTGGTTCCATTTTCCGATACCCTCAAAAACAGAAACCAAATCAATGTCCTTGCCATCAAGATTTCCCGGTGCAATAGTTCCACCATAGGCGAAAATAGCTGGGATGTCCATATTGGCAATAGCAATCATAGAACCAGGCATGTTCTTGTCACAGCCACCGATAGCGACGAAGGCATCCACGTTGTGGCCTCCCATAGCCGCCTCGATTGAGTCCGCAATGATATCACGAGATGTCAAAGAGAAGCGCATACCAGGCGTTCCCATAGCAATCCCGTCCGCTACAGTGATAGTCCCAAACTGCACAGGCCAAGCACCTGCCGATTTGACACCTTCTTTAGCTAATTTCCCAAAATCATGCAAGTGGATATTACATGGCGTATTTTCCGCCCAAGTCGAAATTACCCCAACAATCGGTGTTTCAAAGTCCTTATCTGTCATACCAGTCGCACGAAGCATGGCACGGTTTGGTGATTTTACCATACTATCATAAATGCTACTGCGGTGACGTTTATCTAATTCAGTCATTTATTCCCTCCCATTTCAGTTTTTACTATTATAGCACATTTTAAAAGCAATGAACAGAAGAAAATTCTTGAATTTTCAGAAAATTCTATACAGAAATATTTTCTTTAAAAATGTTACATTTATTTCTTGACTTTATAAATTAAAGTGATATCATTTGGATATCAAATAATAGGAGGTCATTCTTATGACTGAAAAACTAATCAATTCAAAACCAAATGGTGTATTCGCATTGATTCTCATTGAATTGGCGCTCGTACTCGGTATCTTTATATTTATAATGGGTGTTGGTTCGGAAAACATTTTTGGAATTATTATCGGACTTTTATTAAGCTTAATTGCAGGCCTAGCTCATGCTGGTTTAAAAGTTGTCAAACCTCAGGAAGCTCTGGTTTTGACCCTTTTTGGTAACTATACAGGTACCATCAAAGAACCTGGTTTTTACTTTGTTAATCCCTTCAGCGTAGCAGTCAACCCTGCAAATCACACTAGACTGGGACAAAGTGGTGATGTTAGCACAAAATCTCCTTTGTCAGGAATGAAATCATCAAATGGCAATGATGTAAACATTGAAATTGGCAAAAAACAGATTTCCCTCAAGGTTATGACCTTGAGCAATTCTCGCCAAAAAATCAATGATTGTCTAGGAAATCCCGTAGAAATCGGGATCGCGGTAACTTGGAGAGTTGTTGATACAGCCAAAGCAGTCTTCAATGTGGACAACTACAAAGAATATCTTTCATTGCAATGTGATAGCGCCCTCCGAAATATTGTCCGCATCTATCCTTACGATGTCTCTCCTAATGTGGATACTACAGGTGACGGGCAAGCAGATGAAGGTAGTCTCCGTGGTTCTAGTGAGATTGTAGCTAACCGTATTCGTGAGGAAATCCAAAGTCGTGTTGAGGATGCTGGCTTGGAAATCCTTGAAGCACGTATTACTTACCTAGCTTACGCTCCAGAAATTGCTGCTGTCATGCTTCAACGCCAACAAGCATCTGCCATTATTGATGCCCGTAAGATGATTGTGGATGGTGCTGTAGGAATGGTTGAAATGGCACTAGAACGACTCAATGAAGGGGAATTGGTAGAGCTTGACGAAGAACGAAAAGCTGCCATGGTTTCAAATCTCCTTGTCGTACTCTGTGGCAATCATGATGCACAACCAATTGTCAACACAGGAAGTCTTTACTAAAGATGGCTGAAGCTAAAAAGAAGCAGATCCCCCTTCGACTCTCAACAAAGTTATACGCTGCACTCGCATCATGGGCAGAAGATGACTTTCGTTCAGTCAATGGGCAAATCGAATATCTCCTCACAGAATGTGTCAAACAACGGAAGAAAGACGGAAAATACGTATCAGAAACCATTGACGAACCATTTGAGATTGATATTTAACACCTTCTCCTGTCTGCTAGGACTGACAGGAGAATTTTTTCATCTTTTTTTGTCAAGTAACTTTACTTTACAAAAAAAATGTGTTATTCTAATATGGTTGATGAAAATCAGTAGATTGAATCGAATATAAATACCTAAAGGAGAAATCAAAATGGCAGTACCTGCACGTCGCACTTCAAAAGCGAAGAAAAACAAACGTCGTACACACTACAAAGTAACAGCTCCATCTGTAAACTTTGACGAAACTACTGGAGATTACTCACGTTCTCACCGTGTATCACTTAAAGGATACTACAAAGGACGTAAAATCGCTAAAGCTGCATCAGCTGAATAATAGAAGGGAGATACCATGCGCGTAAATATTACACTTGAACACAAAGAATCTGGTGAACGCTTGTACCTTACTTCTAAAAACAAACGTAACACTCCAGACCGTCTTCAATTGAAGAAATACTCACCAAAACTTCGCAAACACGTTGTGTTTACAGAAGTGAAATAATAGGTCATTACGTTTCAGTAGAAACGAAAAAACCTTGATTTAATGCGATTCTTGATTTTTCAAATTTCAATGTATTGCAATAAAAATCAACCGAATGACTACATTTTTGACTACATTTTTTGTGAAATAAATTAGATGTTCGGATATATAGAAAACGCTCTAGTCATATTGTCTAGAGCGTTTTTGTGTTGTTTAAGAAAATTAGATGTTGGTTTAGATAACTACACATTTCAGATTTTTAAAACAAGATTTAATTGTTGGTAACTAGAAAGGATTATTATGTTTACAAAAAATAAATTTCAATACTGTATTTACAATCATGAGAGACTAGAACTTCATGAGCTACAAAAGGAATATCAAAAGGATAAAACTGGGACAAAACTTAAGTATGAAAAACAATTATTTTGTCCTGGTTGTTACGAAGTGGATTTAGTGATAAACGAGAAAAAAGGGAAAATCTATTTATCGAGCCATCCTAAATTACCTCATGGTGACGGATGTGAATATACTCTGGAATCTGCTTCGAAAATGGAACTGAAAGAATATTATGAGAAAATTGATGCAGACTTAGCTGAACAACTCTTAAACCGTATTCTGGAAGAAAAGGCCAGTAGAGTAATTCAACCAAGGAGCGTCAATTCTCTGCAAAATAATAGCGAGGTGTCTGATGTAAAATTTGTTTTAGAAAATAAAGTTGGTACCAGAAAATATTTACCTCGTAGATCCCTCCTCCTAAATGAATTAGAAGTATCTGACCATCTGACTATTTATTATGGAGAATGCAAGGTGTTTATAGGAAAGACTGATAAAAAGTACTATCTACGAATGTTTCGAAACAATGATCATGCAAAGTACATCTGCAATTTAGTCATTCCTGAAAGAGTGTATAGATATTTGGAAGATGAATTAAGATTTATCCCACAATCAGAAGATTTAAGTTTTAAACATTCAAGAGCCAATGCAGTTCCTGTAAAGTTAGCCTTTGTTTCTACCATGAAGAAAAAACAAGAATATTATAATGGATACTTAGGCTTTTCAAAATTACTTAAGGTGAAGCGTATTTAAATTATTTGTCGTATAAAGATTTAAAGTTTAAGAAATCCCAAAATTCTATCGTAGTACCAAGTTTGTTGCGAGAAAAAGAAAAATTATGTAAAATTAAAATATAATAATAACAAGGAGAAGAAATTATGGTATATCTTCACAGATTTTTAGGAGAATGGTTAGACAAAAACCACTCTTCAGATAAAGCCTCGATTATCCGAAAAGCATTAACTATTGGTAGCGGAATTGACGAATACTTAAAACAATTAGAAGCGCGCAGACGATTCACGCTAGCAGTAGAAAAGGGAAGATATTTTTATATGATTCCCAAAGAAGTATCTATTGGAGAGACCAGAGCGGATAGGTATTATCGTCTAGAAATGAAAGACTACGAGTGTGTGGCCTATAATACTGTCTTTTATGGTAATGGTACTTCTATTGTTGTTAAGGCACTATTTGAAAGTAGAGGAGAGATAGTACGTATCTACGAGTATGAAACATTAGAAATGCTTATAGAGGATTTAAGAGAGGAAGTATCTATCACATTCAGTTGTATCTATAAGCCTTGCTACGTTCTTGCAAGTGATTTTGAGGTATTTCAACCAAGACTCGAGCTAGGTAAGATTTATTGCCACAATCCTAACGCGCCTCGATATCGCAAACCAATTGCTGAAGTAGAAATTTAAAACTCTCATATTCAATTAGAATAGTATTTTTCGAAAGTTTTAAAGAGGAGTATTGCCATGGGACTTTCATATGCACCAGACTATGTATGGACAGATCATTTTATGAAAAGAGCTAATGAGAGATTTGGAGTTAAAGAAGAGCAACTTCCTAAATGGATCTCTAAGCAGATAAACAGTTTGACACTATATGACTCAAGCGAGGGACAAAATCCAGATAAGCGAAAATATATATCTGATAGCGGGATTATTTTTGTTTGCGATACGATTGAACATAAATTCATCACTTGTTATGAAGCGAATGATTTGGTAGCTGAAGGGAAAAAGATCACCATACACGATAATAACGTAGACTTGTTTAATCAAGAAGTTGAGAAATTATCAAGAAAATATTATTTAAAAGATACAAAAGAAATGTTACTGAGTGTTAAAGAACATTTGACTGAATTTAATCAAGCTGCTGAAAAATTAATGAAAGTAAGAGTAAGCCAACAAAACTATGAATTAATTAGTAAATTGATTGATGAATTTCATGTAGTAAAAGCTGCCGTGAGAGTGATTGAAACAAAAAGGAATGATTTTAAACAATAGTTTTAGTGATTTTAAGTTTGAATAGCAACAAAAAAGCACTGTCGGAGGAAGTTGACAGTGCTTTTTCTATTTTATTACTAGAAAGATAGTAGAGGAAGTTATTAAAAACTATCTAATAGCTTAAATTAAAGGAAGGAAAAATGAAATACTAACAGAAAGGAGGTAAAGTTTTTAAATGAAATTTTAAAAACTAACCCAAACTGAAAAGGTATTTATTTTGTACTGATATCTCATCGGTACATTTATAGTATATCAGATAATCTATAAAAAATGCAAGGAGTTGGTCAGTAAGCAGGATTATTTTTAAACATTATTAGTGGTGTTCTTATTAAGTCGCTATTCTGATAGTCTATTTTTTGATTTTTGAGCTGGTGATAAAAAGTTAAACTTTATTTCAGAAAAATTTGCTAGAAAACCAGAAATTATGTAAAATAGAAATATAGGAATAACAAGGAGCCAAACCAAAATGGTAGAAAACATCTATTTATTTTTAATTGACTATGCGAAATCACTATTGTTGCACCCAATCACAAATGGATTGGGGTTGCTATTCTATATTTTCTTGTGGCAGTTGATCGGTATCCCAATTATTTCTGTTGTTAGAGATTTAACAGAACCATTAAAGGTTAAATTAAACATGAAGGTCAACTATTTTGTTTTGGTTTTCGGTTGCTTTACAGGTCTATTCTCTTCAATTTATTTCCTATCTGGCTTAGAGGGAGAGAATAATGTATATGACCGTGCCTTTAGATTGATTGGTATTTTTGGAACTGTCTTCGTATACTTTATCCCCGTAACTATTATCTTGGGTGCAGGTGTCATCATTCCTATATATTCTATTATAATGTGGATTGTTAATGGTATTATTAGTGTCTTACCTATTCTGGCTGGACTTGCAGTGATCATGCCTATCTTATTCTTTGGAGGGATATTCTCAATCGTAGGTGCCATAGTGGGGCGATTGTAAGAAGGCACGGATTATAAGAGAAAAGAAAGGAAAGCTATGGACGACTATAACATTTTTGATCATTGGGACGGTAACGAGAAAATACCTAAAAGTAAATTCGAAGGACTTTCAAATGATGAGGTTATTGAAATTCTAAAGCAAGAACTCTTAGAAAAAGAGGAAGAGGAGAAGAGAGAGGAAGAAAGAAAAAAACAAGCGTTTATCAAAGCAAAGAAAGACAAGGAGTATAAAGAGTATAGCGCTAAAGTAGAACGATTGTTTAAGTGGATGATTGGATTTGCTTTATTTGCTGTTATATCAGCTGGATATTGGTACTATAAGGACTATTTCTTTTTAACAGTACAAGGGGGTCTTCTGTTTACAGGTCCGACTAAGGTGCTTGGTAAGGCGATTATTGAGTTTATTCTTTCTATTATGTTATGTTTCCTTGCTCCAGCTCTATTAGTTTATTTTATTGTTGATTTGAAACAAGATGATGAGGAGAAGTAATTGATGTTTAAACAAAAAAGTATATTTTTAATTGCAGCTGTTCTGACTAGTTTAGTAGTTGTTGGAAGTGTTTCTGGAGTATTTTACCTTAAATATCTAAAAGAAACCAATGAAACTGCGCAACAAATAGCGGAGCAAACTACTCAACAAACAGAAACTACACAGGATATTGTGGAGCAAAAGCAACAAGAAAAAGGAAGATTAAGAGAAGAGATCACAGAAGACGATAAGAGTTATAATGAAGCTTTTAGAGCTCTTGAAATGGCAGGGCATAAGGTAGATCCTAATATTGAAAAAGAGGTAAAAGATGCTTTTAAAGTTGTTATCAAGGAATGTAAGACTGCAAATATCTTAGAAATCGACTACTCTATTGAAAAGCATCTTAAAATGGCCAAACAAGACATGATTATGGCTTTTGCAGTGTCATTCCAACAAAACGGATATGATGTGAATGTTGACGATATTGAGGTTTACGAATCAAGTGTATCTGACGTTGTTCAGTTTATCGTAAAATCAACTAAGAAAGGAGAAGATAGTATCTTCTGGGCTGGTAATTATAATACAATGGCTCACCAAGTTAGTATTGCTCGCTACTACGGAGGGCATGTCGGAAAGGCTTTTGGGTAAGGGATAACAAGCAGTCCATCGAGTTGATTCGGTTTGTATAGATTAGGAGAAATATATGTTATATGTTGTAGCAAGTGTCATTCTATTTTTTACTTTAATTGGTATTTATCAAAAAAAGTTTAAAGTCAATGCATTAATAGTGCCGGTAATGCTTTATGTCCTGGCGATTGCCTTTAATCTTATTTTAAAAGTGAAATAATTAGAAGTTAAAAACGAAAAAATAGATTAAGAAATAAATAGGAAAGAGCGCTTATATCAATTGATAGAAAGTATAGATATGTCCTCATGCGAACTTAGGATAAAACAAAACCAACAGTGGCATTCATTGGATTAAACCCTTCGACAGCCGATGAGGAGGCGAACGATGAGACGATTCGAAAATGTATAGGTTACGAAAAAAGATGGGGATATGGTAAATTAATCATGGCGAATCTCTTTGCATTTAGAAGTACTGATCCATCTTTGCTTAAAAGAGTGGAAGATCCAGTTGGACCAGACAATGACAGTTATATTCAAAAGTGTGTGTCTGAGTCAAATTTAGTTATCGCTTGTTGGGGAAACCATGATAAACTCTTAAATCTTGCTAAAGTTCTCATGGATTCACTTCCAAATCTAGTTTGCTTAAAACGGAATAAAAATGGGACTCCTCACCATCCACTTTATTTATCTAAGGATGTTACTCCTGTTACTTATAATTAAATGATATTGAAAAAGTCTGCTAAGGATTTATTCCAAATAGTCTTTTTTAGAATTTTTATTAACTAACAACCAACAATCTATGAAAGAATTAAGAAATGTACTCCATACTCCCCCAACAAATACTTAAAATTTTGGGAGCTATATACCAGTTTGTGCAAACAACAAGATGTGATACTGATAAAATTTTTTAAGCAAAAAAAGGAATTCTCTATCTAGATATTCCTTTTTAAAAATTTAAATCATATTTCCATAAGGGAGAGATTTTATATACTCCTCCATATAAATCCAATCAGGATTGTTATTGGCATCAATAGGCAATTTTATTTTAGTTTGCAATAATCTATCTCCAGTCCAACTTCGTCCAAAAGAATATCTAAATCTTTCTTTATCTAAAATTGTAACTAAGAATACACCAATATATTGATTAAGTTTGTTAAAAGTTCCAGTACTTATTTTTCCTTTCATACCTATAAAATCATACGGCTGATATGTTGCATAACCTGCACTACCTTGACCTAAATTTATAAAGACAATGGAGTTACCTTTTGATAAATATCTACTATCATATTCCACAGTTGCTTTTACACCATTGTTTTCTTTTTTAGCTGCAATATATACTAAATCTGAGCCTTCTTCTAACTGATCAGTAGTTTCCCCATTAGCTGGTTGAATATCATCAAAAATTTCTTCAATCGTAAATGATTTCCAATTTGATGAGTTTAATTCTAATGCTTTTTTGTTAGAGCTTTCAACACCAAGGTTTGGCAAACCATATTTCACCTCAAATGCAAACAATTCTTTTATATTTCGTTCAAAATCACTATGAGATAAATCTGAATAATCGGTTTCCATATAAGCTTCAGCTAACCATTCGTCCTCGAAAGTAACTTCTTTTAGCACAGAAAGCCCCGTTTTCTCCACTCTGTTCACATATAAGTATTTCCAGTCCTTATAAATGTCTTCCCATAAACTCTTTCCATCAACAAATCGTTCAACACGACCTAGGTTTTTTCGTTTTACAAAACCATCATCTTTGAAATATCCAAAAAAGGTTTTCTTGTTTAGCGCTTTAGAGTGTCTCACACCTAAATTAAATATCATACAACAAGCAGTCGCATTTGCGCCAGGGTGAAACATATCAACAGGTAAAGAAAAGACTGCATCTAATGTATGTTCCGACAACATTTTTTCTTTAAAATTGTTTATCTCCTTTTGTTTTTCCCCACCGATAGCGCACGATGTAGGTAATAACACAAGTAGTTTCCCTGTTCCAACTATTTTTGCCACCTCATATACAAAGTGAAAGCCTTTTGATGGGTCTGCATTTGTTTTAGAAAGCCAGGATTCTACATATTCCTTTTTACTTTGCTTCCTCTGAGCATTATAGGGAGGGTTCATTAAAACAACATCTATACTTGTATTTTCTTTAGATTGTGTTATATCGAATTGATTTAAGTAATCAAAACAGCTTCCTTGCAAAATATTAGAGTTCCCATCACTATGCAGTAACATATTAGTTGTTGCTAAACCAAAAGCTATATCATCAAATTCTAAGCCATAAATATTATTCTTTTTAACATGATCTCTTTCTTGTTCTGTATCACAATCATCCATTGCATCAGTCATTGCTCGCACTAAAAAAGCTCCACTTCCACAACAAGGGTCTAAGACTTTTGTATGTCGATTTATTCCTGCTATATCACACATAAATTTTACAATATGATCCGGGGTAAACGCTTGATTTTTGTCAGACTTTCCAACATATTTGTTGAATGTTGTGAAAAATAAATTCAAAATATCTTGTCCCATCGTAGTTTTGTCGTTAATGTAAGGCAAAATATCTTTTTGTATGCGATGTAACAACTTCTGAAAAGATTTACTTTCAAGAGTTCTAATATCTTGAGAAGATAAAACGTTAGTTTTTATGAGACCAATTTTCACTGCTTTATTGATATCTTTTTCAAGTAAATTTTCCAAAATCTCTTCAATACCTGCAATAATAGTTTTAGTAGATAAGTTTTCAAATTGTAGATCGTTTTTTAATGCCAAAAGGCAAGTTCCAACAAACTGACTTCTTAATTTCTCTTGAACTCCTAGATTATGCAAAATTTCATTAAGGTTATATGTACTTTTCATAACCTTTAACTTATCATTACTATGCCCTAAGAAAGTATCTTTATACTCTTCAAGAGACTTTAGCTTTCGCTCGTCAAAACATAGAGTTTCATCTGTAATTTCTAAAGACCTATCACCAAACCATACTTTAATTTCATCATTAGAAGTATTAGCTAAGATGGCGACTATGAAGTTATTGGTAAGTTGCTTTTCATAGTCAACATATGCCTGTAACTGCTCATAGTCCTTTTGGTTGAACTTTACTTTAGTCTCTATAAGGATAGAGAAATCTTTGTTTTCAAATCGGATATCTAAATCCTTGTATTTTCGCTTATAATTTTCTTTTTGATACTCAGCAATATCTTTTCCGATTTCCTTCAGTGCTTTTTGATAGCTAAATTCCTCATTTTCAATATTTGAAGTAAGGTAATCTTTTCCTATTTTTTCTATTATATCAATTCGTTTCATCTTGCCATCTCCCTTTCAGAAACAACAAAAAAGGCCTTCTCACAAAAATGCGAAAAAGCCTGTTTTAGTGCTTGACAAAAAAGACGCTTGATTACATAATTAGCGTGAGCTGTGAGCTGTGAGCTGTGAGCTGTGAGCTGTGATTGCTTCCATACCAATCATTCCTTTACTTTTTGATAGTTCTATTATATCAAAATTTCTAAATTTTGCATACTGCTTTTTCTAACAAAACACTCCGATGAATTGACATAAATCAAAAGATAATTTCCGTTTGAAAAGCGCCTTTAGAGTTGCAGTCCCGAGACAAATCTTAGATGACTTGAAAGCTTTTCATGCTGAGATGAGTGATTATTTTGTGAGTCATGATTTACCAACTGTGGATTTAATTTTCCCGACAATTTACGGGAACTATATGTGTGACAGAAATGAACGTGCAACGCTTAAAAAGCGTTTGACTGAGTTGGGACTACCAAACTACGGTTTCCACCTTTTCCGTCATACACATGCTTCTTTGATGCTGAATGCTGGTGCAAACTGGAAAGAACTTCAGATAAGAATGGGCTATAAGTCGATTAAAACGACGATGGATACCTATGCTGAATTGGCACCGAAAAAGAAGGCAGAAGCAGTTGAAATCTATCTCAAAGAAATTGCAAAATTGACGGCTTAGCAAAATGACTACATTTATGACTACATTTTCTATAGAACAATCTAGAAACGTTGATATAACGGCGTTTAAAAGGTGCTAAAATAACATTCACAACCTCTACAGAAGTGAAGTAAGCATTCAATACGAATCAATACAGAAGAAAAACGCTGCTCAAGCGTTTTTTTCTTTTGGTTAATTTCACTATATTGCAAGGAAAATCAACCGAATCACTACCTTTTTCACTACCTTTTTTGAAATAAAAATATTGATTCAGACAATTAAAAGCAAGAGGAACTTCATTATGAGGTTTCTCTTTTTATATTCTCGCTCCACCATCTATTTTTCTTATCGTTGTGTTATAATGGGATAGATTACAAATTCATGCATAGGGGGTTAAACATCTCATTAAAGAATTTTTTATTAAATCTATCTATTCTAAAATTCTTTAACTGAATTTTGATGAACAATATTCGCGTGATTTTCGCGTGATTTTCGCGTAACTGTTTAAGATAAAGTCCCAGAAATACGATGAAATCAAGGATTTTAATCTCCTGTAAAATTTGCTTTTTCGCGTGACAATCGTTTAAAAACAAATTTAAGTAACGTTATATTTTAGAAAGGAAAAATATGGACTTAAAATTTGAAGGGGTTGATTTAGAATATAAAAAAGCTAAAAACAATCTTCCAGAGTCCTTCTGGGAAACCTACTCAGCATTTGCAAATACAAATGGCGGAAAAATAATTCTCGGGATAGACGAAAAAAATATTGACCCCTACCAAGGAGTCAATAATCCTCAAAAAATACGAGACAATTTATTCGCTTTAGTCGCAAACAAACAAAAAGTTAGTTGTAACCTACTTACCGATAATGATATTGAATACATTGACATTCCAGGCAAAAATAAACAACTCATTGTAGTCACTGTAAGGGAAGCGAATCCTCACCAAAAACCCATCCATCTAAAAAATGATTATCGTGAGTCATATAAAAGATTAGGTGAAGGCGATGTTCGACTTGATAAAGAAGAACTTAAATATCTGATGACTAGTTCTCATGATGATATTGATAGTGAGTTACTTAATAATTTTGACGAAAATGATCTGAATTTAGATACAATAGAACATTACAAGAAATTACTAATTGAACTTACTGGTAAAACAAAATACAATAGCATTTCTTTGAGAGATTTTCTAATCGAAATTGGTGTATTTAAAAAAGATAGGACTGATAATACATATAAATTAACCGCAGGAGGACTAATATTTTTTGGAAAGTACAATTCTATCATTTCTCGTTATCCCAAATTTCAATTAGACTATTTTGAAAAAGATACCTCTCTTTCAACTAGGTGGAACGATAGAATTTCAACAGGTGATATGATGTACCCTGATTTAAACATGTTCGATTTTTTCAATTTAGCATATAATAAATTAACCACTACAACAAATGATAGATTTGAGCTCAGTAACGAATCTGCTCATCGTTTACCATTCAAGAAAGACCTATCTGAATCTATACGCGAGGCTTTAGTGAACTGCTTAATGCACGCTTACTATGATTTTGATTCACCTATAGCTATTACAGCATACCAAGACTTCTATGAATTTAAAAATCCAGGTAAGATGAAAATTTCTATTCCCGAATTTATACATGGCGGAACTTCCAAAACGCGAAACAGTACAATCTCTTCATTATTCCGTAGAATTGGGATGTCAGAAAAAGCTGGGTCAGGTGGACCGAAAATTTTTGATATTTCCGAAAAATATAAACTAAAAATTCCTGAAGTAAGTACAACTTTTGATAGTACTATCGTTACAATCTGGAAAGTAGATTTACTGTCTTCTTATGCAGATACATCAGATAGTGAAAAGATTATACTTGAATATATCATTAAAAATGGTAGCATTACTAAAAATGATATCCTTGAAAATTCTCTAATGACTGAGTATAAATTTAGAGAAAACTTGAAATCCCTACAAAATAAAAAGTATATTGAAATAGAAGGTAAGGGGCGGTCTACAAGATATGTTCTCCCTAAAAGTTCAACTGAACAATACCACATTATTAAACAACAAATCAAAAATCTTGGAGATTTCATGACCAAATATTAAATATTTAATTCTTATTCCTAAAAATTTTTGAAATAGCGTAGTCTTTTCTAAAATTTATGGAATCCAAAACGCAGTTCATAATGGGGTGTTTTATTATAAAACTAACTTTAGATAGTCTTTCTCTATATTCTTTCAATTGATACTATTTAAGGAGAAACATTAATGAAAATAAAATTTAAAGAAAGCAATACCATTACTTCCATAAAATACAAATCTTTTTTATTTGTAAAATTGCCACTACTAGCTATTTTGTACGCAGTTGTTATCAACTTCATACTTAGTTTTAAGTTGACAGCTATAAGTGACTTGCTAACGTCTAAAGGCATTGTCCCTTTAATTTTAATTATTCTACTAGCTTATCTTACCTTCAAGAACTATGCTTCTTTTAAAAACTTACGTGAAAATTATAAAGCTAAGAATATTGATGGTATTAATATACTAGTAAAACTTATTCGCATACATGATATGGTTAAGGTCAGAGAGCTTGGATTTAACAAGACAATCTATAACTACACATTTTCATGGGAAGATATCATTTTCCCTGCCATTAACAACAATATAAACGGCTCAAAACTTGAACCACTTGTTAAAAAATATTCTTTACAAGTACTGTCTATGAATATTCCTGCAAAAATGATTGGGAATGTGATCTATGTTGATCCCAAGGTGCTTGAAGAATGTATTAAAAATGATATTGAAGAAAGAAATAAACTTTTAAATTTTTAAAGATGACTTTTATTGAAGTTATCAATAACAAAAAATGACAATAGATTTTCTACTGTCATTTTTATTTTTCTAAATTTTTAGCAGAGTATTCTCATAAGTCTCTAAATCTCTTTCAACTTTTCGAGATAGGTGGTTAATTCTGCTTGTGCTTCTGGTGTTGTGCCTACTAGTTGGCTGCGCATGTGTGCGAGTCTGGCTTCTACTTGACCAATCTCTTTATCAATCTCTGCGAGCTGGTCGGCGAGGTCGGCGAGGGGAACTACGGGTTCTTCCTCAAAGGTATCGACATAGCGTGGAATGTTAAGGTTATAGTCATTTTCGACAATCTCTTCAAAGCTGGCTAGATGGGCAAACTTCTCGACATTCTCACGTTTTTGATAGGTTTCCAAAATCTTGGCAATATGGTCTTCGGTCATATTGTTTTGATTTTTCCCTTTTTCAAACTCTTTTGAAGCATCGATAAAGAAGACATTCTTGTAGCAAGAATTCCCTGACCTTCAAACTTCTCCTAAAACAAGCAAAGTCCCCTGCAAATCTATATTACAGGGGACTTGTGTATTATTCTTGTACTTCTTTCTGGGCGGCCTTGCCTTGGTCTAGAAGGGCTTGGACGATTTTCTCATCGCGTAGTTTAACAGAATCGTTGATCATTTCTGCGGACTTGACGATGGTTGTTTCTAGTTGGGCACGTTCCTGGCGTCCCAATTCAATAGCTGCGACGATACCCTGGTTTTGTGCAACCAGACTTTCAGCCAGTTTGGTAACAGATTCGACAGCGACTGTCGGGCTTTGTGCAATTCTTTCCATCTGCGGAATCACTTCCTTGCTGGTTTCAGCTAGCATCTGAAGAGCAGCATTATTAGCATTGACAATGGCATCTGCCACGACACCTGATTTCATGGATTGTTGCAAAATACCCAGTTGAGCAATAGAAAGCTTCATTGTTGGAATCGTATTGCGACGAAGCATGCCCAATTTTTGGCGCATATCAGATGACACCTTCACAAGATTACGCATCTGAGGTGTTGTTGCCCAGGCAACATAGAGACGGCTGACATACTCGGTGTGCTGTTGTTCAAGGGTATTGACCACTTCTGCCATGCGGGCCAATTCTTGAGACTTGGTCTGGTATTCTACCTTACTTGTATCGAGTTGGTCAGCTTGGGCTTTCAGTTCGGCAGCGCGATTACCAGCTTCTGTCTGGCTGGCTTCGATAAAGGAAATCACTCCCACTAGATTTTCAATGGATTTGGTATTGTCCTCAATCAACATCTCAGCTGAGACGATATTTCGAGCTAGCACATCTTCTTGCTTGACCACTGCGGCAGCCATGCCATCCAGCTTTTGCTCCACTGTTTTTGAGTCAAAGTAAAATTCTTGTAAGGTATTCTTACTCTTGTTAAACAATCGTTGCAAAAAGTTTGGCTTCTCTTCTAACTCAGCAATTTCAGCGTTCTTGTATTTGACTACAAAACCTTGCAACTCACGGTTGGTATTCTTGAGTAGATCATCCACTTGGGGAATCTGCAGTTTCTTTTGTTCTGACAAGATACGATTGACCGTATTGTTCACACCTTCTACAGCAGATTGTCCAAAATCCAAAAGAGCATTTTGATTTGTGACAAACTGGTCTACTAACTGGGGCACGTGCGCCTTGATTCCTTCTTGCTGCTCAGGGCTCAGCTTTTCTAAGAAGGTCAAGGTCTTGTCCGAGCTAGTATTTGTCTCGATGATTTGGGTTGTTTTATCCACCTTAGCTACCGTATTATTGGCAATCTGGTCAATATCAAAATTAAATTCTGTCATGGTTACTCCTTTGTTTCTAACCTATTCTTTACGATCTTTTTCTAGGATACGCAGACTGATATCAAAATCACGCATATCTGTTTCATTGAGTTCTCTCAAGACTTGGTCTAGCTCAAGGTCAAATTGTTCGATAGCTGCTTTAGCTTGCTCTAAGCGTTCTTCTGCTCGATTATAGTTCTTCGGATTGGCCTTAATCTTCAAATAGCCTTCTAAAATCGTTTGGAATTTCTCCATCTTCAAACTATGAATGGCAGTCAATTCTTCCTTATCACCCTCAGCAGAGGTAGCAATCTTGTCTAAAATGGCCTGATGATCAATGGCAATATTGGCTAATGTCTGGGACAATTCTGGAGCTAATTCCTCTGGCTCCGCATTCTCAAGATCTACCTGACTTTCTCTATCTAAACGTTCTAGCTGAACATCGATGTTTGCCCTTACTGTACGAACCTTTTTATCAATACGGTTATAGACATCATCGTCGATATAGGACTTTAGACGATCCGCCTCCTGATGGATTTCTCGCAGTTCGATTAATACTTGATTGGCCAGACTCTTATAGAACTCTGAGCCTTTTTCTACTAAAGTTTCCTCCAATTGCTGAATATCTTTGTCCGCCTGGCGAATCCGAGCCTTTAAAAGCTCAATCCGATCATCGAGCGAACGATCCTGCAAAAGAGGATAGCGTAAACGTTTGTAGAGACGATAACCACCATAGCCTAGCAGGACACAAGCCGCAAGTGGAAGAGCATATTGAACCAAAAGGCCCAACAAGAACAAGAAGCCCCAAAAATAGAGACAGCCTTTCCAAAAACCATTACCCGATTTCATAAACATTCCTTATTTTCAATTTATAAGTCTATTTTAGCACAAAAGACAAAAATGAGGGCGGAAATTCCCTAGAAAAGAATTGATTTCTTTGATATAGAATGGAGCTTGGTAGCGCGTGGTCTAATTTCAGTGAAGCTGACTCAAACCACAAACACACTCTGGGGAATATCAAAACAAAAGCTTGAAATATCGGGGGAGTTGTGTTAGAATGAACTTACAATGTGAGTAAAGTTACAGCATATGTAACTAAAAAAGCCCCACCGTGCCACCGATGGGGTTTTTTGCTACCCTCTAAAAGGGTTAACCATTACTTTTTACGTTTCTTAAGCCATAGCTTGAAAAGCTCAGATAACACGTTAATAAGTAACGGAGCTAGAAACACTGTGAGTAAAGTTTCTAACATATGTAACACCTCCCTTCATTAAAGTGAGGGGGCCAAAATATTATATCATACCAGATTTATATCATCAACATCGCTTAATTCTTGGAATAGATAGACTTAGATACACAAATAACCTCACTAGCAAATCTCTATACAAACTCAGAAATCAAGCTTTTAAGACAAAGCAAAAAGCCCCTAGATTCATAGCTAAGGGCTAATTGACTTGCAAGGATAGGCAGGACTGTCGGGGCTCCTGCATTTCTCGACCCACTTATAAGTGGCGCGTTGGTGACAGATTCTCAACCTCTATCCTTCATATCTTCATTATAGCACTTTTTTCTCAACTTTCAATCTGTGCATCTGAATTTATTGTCTATCTTTTTCTCTAGTGTCCTTCAACAATATTGCACTTCAACCTCACTCATGATTTCCAGCAAAGTTTTCTCGTTAATCTGTAAAGAAATTAACTCATCAAAAGATACCACTTTATATTCATTATCTCCAAGTACGACTACAATGTCATAAACAGAATTAGGAAAAATACCACATACTTGACCCTTATAATCAAAAGAAGCGTCCCAACCATTGTCATACAATGCTTGTAAATCATCTAATATCGCCATAATATATCTTGATTCTCCTATATAAGATATTCCACAACTTATCCAAAACCGTATGAAAATTTATCCGGCAACTCTTTTCCTAACTGAATACTTTTAGTCAAGGTATCTTTGACAAATGAAGTAAATTGCCCTAAATCATCTCCAACATAGCTATATTCCAAAGTAATTTTATCGATAGTTGCAATACCTTTACAACCTCCACTCACAATAGAATACTGCCTCTTAGAGGTTCCATCTTCTATTTTGTACATCGTAATAATTTGTTTATCAATCTTTATCATTTTCTATTTGGTGTAAAATAAGGCACTGAAATTATTCTTGACTCTCAAAAATATAATTGCAACAAGGTATCGAAATCGTCTTCGAAAACATTTTGACTATTCTGTTTTATTTGCTCAATGATTTTATCCTTTTTATCTCTGTCCAAAGGGAGTGTTTCAAACGCTTCTTCTTTTACTAAGAATTCACCATTTTCTCCCTGAAATTCTTTTGTAATTTTTCTAATATAACTCTCGAAATCGATAGATTGAAGTTCTTCGTCGTTGATGTTATCTTCAATCGCATCTAGCAACAAATTGATTGAAATTTTAATCATCTTTAAATACTTCCCTATGCGTAAATACCGCCACTTTATTCATCAAGTCGTCCTCTGTGTAGTCAATTGTAAAAGTATCTAAATTAAAGATAGATTTAGGTGGAGTTGAACAAATCATAGGGACACTATGTACCCTATACTCGTTTTCCCCAATTCTCACAAAATGATTGATTTTCAAATCTGAAAAATCAGGATTCTCAACAGTAATAGAAACAAGACGATGCGCTATTTTATAAACATCAATTATCTTATTTTTCATGTTTAACTTATCCATAATTATTATTTTAATACTTATGTTCTTGGTAATCAAAACCTATTTTAGATTTAATACTATCAAATAAATCTAAAATAGATTGTGGAGTGTCTTTCTTAAATGATACAGCAGATTTATCCTGGTCTGGATAAACTTGGTCAACCCACTCATGAATTTGATTATAAAAAATCAACAGCTCTTTGCTTGGTGGTATCATCATATCTAGAACGAAACCTCCTTTACTTTAAGTTCATTATAAACTTTCCTATTCTAATATTCAATCAACAAGAGATTATTACGATAGCTTTTTAACTTCTTTTCTACTTCGTCAGTGGTCAAGCTGCTACTCCTTTATGATATAATTAGTTTAAAGAGAAGTGAGGTAGAAATAATAGTGTCGCTACGCAACTTCATAGTATGAGATGACGGGACAGGCACACCGTCCACTACTCTTGAGCGCTTAGATTATTCTAGGTGCTTTTTTATTTTCTCTTGGTTCGCTCTTACTTCAGGACTACTCTCATACCATGAGATAAGCCATTAAGAGGTGTTTTCTCTCTTATCTCCTTACCATTCTGCAGGCAATTAAGGCAAGTTGTTCCTTTTCTTATCTGCTAATCATTTTATAAACATCAAATTTAAAATAACAAACTTTTAAACTTCTATTATTTCCCCAATACGCAAACAATAAAACACTATCAACTCGTTTAAACACACGTTTCAAACATGCTGGTGTACCTAATATTGGATTCCACGGTTTCAGACACACACATGCTAGTCTTTTGCTAAACTCTGGAATACCCTATAAAGAATTACAACATCGTCTAGGTCATTCTACACTAGCTATGACTATGGACACTTACAGTCATCTCTCCAAAGAAAAAGCAAAAACAGCCGTCTCATTTTATGAGAAAGCTGTAAGTTCGTTATAAGTGATGACAAAAATGATGACAAACCCAGAAATCAACGTTTTAATACAAAGCAAAAAGCCCACTGTTGTAGGCTTTCTGTAAGATATATCTTAAAATTAAAGCATTTTGTTGTAGAATTCAACGACAAGTGCTTCGTTGATTTCTGGGTTGATTTCGTCGCGTTCTGGCAAGCGAGTCAATGAACCTTCCAATTTTTCAGCGTCGAATGATACGAATGCTGGACGTCCAAGAGTAGCTTCTACTGCTTCAAGGATTGCTGGAACTTTCAATGATTTTTCACGAACTGAGATCACTTGACCTGGAGTTACGCGGTATGATGGGATGTCAACGCGTTTTCCGTCAACAAGGATGTGACCGTGGTTTACGAATTGACGAGCTTGACGACGAGTAGTCGCAAGACCAAGACGGTAAACAACGTTATCCAAACGACGTTCCAAAAGAAGCATGAAGTTGAAACCTAGGATTCCGCCTTTGATTTTTGTAGCTTGTACGAACAAGTTACGGAATTGTTTTTCACCTACACCGTAAGTGAAACGAAGTTTTTGTTTTTCAGCCAATTGCAAACCGTATTCTGACAATTTAGAACGGTTGTTTGGTCCGTGTTGTCCTGGTACGTAGTTACGACGTGCCAATTCTTTACCTGTACCTGTAAGTGAAAGGCCAAGGCGACGAGCTTGTTTCCAAGATGGTCCTGTATAACGTGACATATGAATGTCCTCCTGATATAAATAATATTTCGGTGGAAATAGTCACTTAGAAAGCCCTGATTCGTGCAGATGCCCTTCGCCTAAACAGCCAAGGTTACTTATCATAAGACACCTGTTGACGAGCTTCATGCTTTCCTGCTGATATTTCACACAAAATCCATTTTACCATGAATGGCTAGATTTGTAAAGGGTTTTTAAGCTTTATTTTCATTACCAGAGAGGTTAAGAAGGAGGGTAAAGGTGCTTCCGAGGCCGTACTGGCTGGTAACTGTGATTTCTCCACCCAATTGATGGGCCAATTCACGCGCAATCGCAAGACCAAGACCATGACCACCTGTTTTCATGTTACGCGAAGTTTCTACACGATAAAGGCGTTTGAAAATATTCTCCAAATCCTCTGAGGCAATCCCCTGTCCCTCATCGGTCACACTGATTGAAAGCTGGTTATTTTCCAGCTTAGCCACCACTTCCAGCTTGGTTCCTGGAGCAGAGTATTTAAAAGCGTTATTGACCAGATTCACCAAGATACGAGAAAGTTTGGCATAATCTCCTTCAATCCGGGCAGACTCTGGGATTACCTGCAAATGGACATCTCGCTCCTCCTGCTCAATCAAGAACTGAAATTCACTCATGCACTCAATCAAGAGCTGGTCCAGAAAAATACTGTCCTTGCTGGTCGTTTCCATCTGATTTTTAGCTGTATTTAGAGTCAAAAAATTCAACTCTTCAACCAGTTTATTGAGTCTTTCCGTCTGACGCCCAATGGTTGCTAGATAATGGTCCTGTTCTCCTTCCTTGATAACCCCATCCAAAATCCCTTCTACCGTCGCTTGGATTGAAGTGATGGGGGTCTTGATATCATGCGAAAGTTGAGCAATCATCAAGCCCTTTTCTCGTTCGCTTTCTTCCAAGGAATCAAAGGTCGCCTGCAAATCATGAGACATTTCATTGAAAGCTTGGCCTAATTGCTGAAATTCTACAGGTCCTTGAACCTCCAAATTTGCAGGAAAATCCTTATCCGCTACCCGCTTGGCATGTTCCTTGAGTTTGGCCAATGATGTAAAGACAGGCGACAGGAGAAAGAGACTAATCCCAGCACCGACAAGGCTGGCAACGATGGTCATTCCAAGCAGAAAGTAAATCTCGCTTTTCTCAATCAGCATTTTTTGAACAGCCCAAAAAACCACGATAATCGTTAGGAGTGTTGAAATGACATACCCCACTAAAATATAACTTTTTAATTTCATTGACTACCTCGTGCTTTCTCAATTTTGTAGCCCAAACCCCAGACAGTTTTTATAGCAGGCGTTTCTGCGCTGGCATGTTTAGCCAACTCCTGTCGAAGAGCATGAATATGAACATTCAAGGTATTAGTATCATCCACATAGTCTTCTTGCCAGACCTTTTCATAGAGGTCTGTCTTAGAAAAAACTCTCTCTGGATTGCTGGCTAAAAGCCATAGAAGTTCGAAGGATTTGACTGTCAAATCAAGCGCCACATCTCCGACTTGGACCTCATGACTACCGTGATTCATCCGTAAATCCCCGAGACTGACGACTTCTGTCTCACCTCCACGATGAAGGCGACGCAAGATATTGTGGACACGCAAAACCAGCTCACGTGGACTAAAGGGCTTGGCAATAAAGTCATCTGCCCCTAAGCTCAGGCCGTAAATCTTGTCCTGCTCGCTAGTCTTAGCCGTGATAAAGAGAAAAGGCTGATCTGGAGATTGATACTGAACCTCACTAATCAAATCATAACCATCCATCCGAGGCATCATGATATCTGTAATAATCAAATCAATCGCTTTTCTCTTGAAGATTTCCAAGGCCTCTACCCCATCATGGGCCACTAAAACCTGATATCCTGCCTGAACCAGATAGCGTTGATGAATATCTGTGATTTCTACCTCGTCGTCAACGAGTAAAATTGTCTTTCCCATCTGTCTCTCCTTTGAAAAAAACAGTGCTATACCACAATAGTATAACACTATTTTTATCTCTTTACGAACATTCTAAACGATATCTGGATTTTTCAAATCCTAGATAGAAAGTCTGTAACTAGACTAGTCATTTTCCTCTTTTTTAGCTTTCAAACCGAGTCCACCTAGAAGTCCGGCCAAAGCTAATCCAAAGAATCCAAGAGTAGCCATTGATGTTTGGGCTTCACCAGTATATGGAAGCATGTCTTTTTGGCCTTTCATGTGAGCAGCCATCATTGGACTTGATACCTTGTTAGTAGATGCCATCTTGCCTTCATCAGGCATTTTACTTGAGGTTACCATAGGCTGGCTAGCATTCATGGTTTTGTCCTGCTCTTTGTTAGGCATCATCTTATCTTGGCTAACAGCTGGCATTTTAGATTTCATATCATTGAGGGGCTTATACCCATTCAAGTTCACTGTCAATTCTTTAGACGCTACGAGGTTGCTCAAATCGGCCTTGCCATCTTTCGCACCGTATACCTTGATGGTAGCTTTATAGCTTTGCGTACCGTTTTGTTTCAAAAGGTCTAGAAGCTCTTTGTCAGATTTACCTTGAGTACCGGCCAAGTCTACTTCATAGAAGTAAAGGCCTTTGCCCAATTTTTCTACTGGTGGAAGAGCAGGATTTTTGGCTGAACCATTGTCTGACCATGGAGCCTTGTCGGATGCTTTCAAGATAAGGCGAGTTAACATACCGTCACCGGCGAAAAATTCGTATGGAATAACTTGATTGACACCAGCTGTGAATGGACCTGGGAAGTTGGCTTTATCCAAGTAAGTAGCTGGAACATCTACTGTGTCTTTGGTATTGTCAGCCACGCCTTTTTGGACTTCAGTTGGGGTAGTTAAGCCATTCAAGTTCACTGTCAATTCTTTAGACGCTACCAGATTGCTCAAGTCTGCCTTGCCGTCTTTCGCACCGTACACTTTGATAGTAGCTTTATAGCTTTGCGTACCGTTTTGTTTTAAAAGGTCAAGCAGCTCTTTGTCAGATTTACCTTGAGTACCGGCCAAATCCACTTCGTAGAAGTAGAGGCCTTTGCCTAATTTTTCTACTGGTGGAAGAGCGGGGTTTTTAGCTGAACCATTGTCTGACCATGGAGCCTTGTCAGATGCTTTCAAAATCAAACGAGTCAACATACCATCTCCGGCGAAGAATTCGTATGGAATGACTTGGTTAACACCTGCTGTGAATGGGCCAGGGAAATTGGCTTTGTCCAAATAAGTGGCTGGTACATCTACTGTGTCTTTAGTATTGTCGGCCACGCCTTTTTGAACTTCAGCTGGAGTAGTTAAGCCGTTCAAATTAACATCCAAATCCTTAGTCGCTACGAGATTTGTCAAATCAGCCTTGCCATCTTTAGCGCCGTACACCTTGATAGTCGCCTTGTAGCTTTGAGTGCCGTTTTGTTTCAAGAGGTCTAGAAGCTCTTTATCTGATTTTCCTTGAGTACCTGCCAAGTCCACTTCATAGAAGTAGAGACCTTTGCCCAATTTTTCTACTGGTGGAAGGGCTGGGTTTTTAGCTGAGCCGTTGTCTGACCATGGGGCTTTGTCTGAGGCTTTCAAAATAAGACGAGTCAACATACCGTCGCCGGCGAAGAATTCGTAAGGAATAACTTGATTAACACCGGCTGTGAATGGACCTGGGAAATTAGCTTTATCCAAGTAAGTAGCTGGGACATCTACTGTGTCTTTAGTATTGTCGGCCACGCCTTTTTGAACTTCAGCTGGAGTAGTCAAGCCATTCAAGTTGACATCCAAATCTTTAGTCGCTACGAGATTAGTCAAATCAGCCTTGCCGTCTTTAGCACCGTACACTTTGATGGTAGCTTTATAGCTTTGAGCGCCGTTTTGTTTCAAGAGGTCTAGAAGCTCTTTATCAGATTTACCTTGAGTACCTGCCAAGTCTACTTCGTAGAAGTAGAGACCTTTCCCCAATTTCTCAACTGGTGGAAGAGCGGGGTTTTTAGCTGAACCATTGTCTGACCATGGGGCCTTGTCAGAAGCTTTCAAGATAAGGCGAGTTAACATACCATCTCCGGCGAAGAACTCATATGGAATGACTTGGTTGACACCAGCTGTAAATGGGCCTGGGAAATTAGCTTTGTCCAAGTAAGTAGCTGGTACATCCACTGTATCTTTAGTGTTGTCAGCCACGCCTTTTTGGACTTCAGCTGGAGTGGTTGCTGGTTGAGTTTCACTTGCTTCACGGTCTTGTCCAGCAACTGTAGCTGCAGGACTTTCCACAGGTTTAACCGCATCTTCTGTTTCTTTCTTAGATTCTGGTTTTGCTTGCGCTTCTTCTTTTGGTGCTACTACTGGCTCTTTAGCACCTGCATCTGCTTTTTCTGGAGAGCTTGCAGTATCCAAGCTTGCTTTAGGTGTTGAATCTGCCTGTTCTGAAGGAAGAGCTGTATCGACTGCTTCTTTGAGAACTCCTACTGGTAAGTAGCTCTTTTCACTCACCGCAGTCGCATCTGGCGCTACTTGAGCAGGGCTTGGATTGACCACATCGGCACGTACAGAACTTGGTTGACCAACTAGGACAAAAAAGCCACTAGCCACAACAACTGAGGCAACACCGACACTAAGACGGCGAATAGACCAACGAGTATATCTTTGATTTGGATTGAATTTCATAGGATTCTCCTTAGAGTTTTTCTTTATTTGATGACTCTAGTATAATCTCCTAAAATTAAAAAGGATTAAGAAAAAGTTAAAATTTTTCTTAAATCCCTCTTATAAAATACTTATATTAATTTTTTTACGAATTTAATTCTGCCAAATCATCTAGATACTGGTTGTTAATGACCGCCAAGATATAGGCATCCGCCTTCAAGAGATCATTAGGGCCAAACTGGACATCCAGCGGTGAATTTTCTTGTTCACGAAATCCTAGGACATTGAGGTTATATTTGCCACGTAAATCCAGCTGGCTCAAGCTTTGACCTGCCCAGACACTAGGAATTTTCATCTCTACGATAGACACATTTTTATCCAGCTGAAAGACATCAACATTGTTATGAAAGAGAATGGTCTGCGCTAGAGACTGCCCCATTTCATACTCAGGTGAAATCACCGAGTCAGCACCGATTTTTTCTAGCACCTTCTTAGCTGTCTGGCTTTTGACCTTGGCAATAACCCTTGGTACCCCTAGACTCTTACAATGCATAACTGCAAGCACACTCGACTCTAGATTTTCCCCTGTTGCCACTACAACCGTATCACAGGTATCAATTCCTGCAGTTCTGAGGAGTTCCTCATCTGTAATATCGCCCACAACTCCACGCGCCAAAACTGGCTCAAATTGATTGATACGCTCAGCGTGGTCGTCAATGGCAATAATATTCATATCTTGCTTGGCTAGGGCCGTCAGGACACTACTCCCGAAAATCCCCAAACCTAAAATTCCAATCGTACGATCTGACATAGTTCTTCCTTTCTTATCCAATACTAATATCTGCTTTCATATACTGAATCAAATCTTTCTTATCAGGCTGGTAATCCGCTAGACTGACCAGCAAGGTCAAGGGACCGATACGGCCAATAAACATGAGTACCATGACAATGCTGAGAGCTAACTTGCCCAGTTCTGGTGTCAGATTTGCCGTTACCCCAACTGTCGCAAGGGCTGAAATGGTCTCAAACATGAGGTAAATAAATCGCGGTGTTCCTTCTGCTGTAATTCCCAACAACATCAAGCCCAACAAGAAGGTCATCAAAAAGATAATGAAGACACTAAAGGATTTTTGAACTGTTCGAGCCTCAATGGTTCTCTGCGCAACATTGGCATGAGGCAAGCCCAGCAATTCACTACGCGCAAAAACCAACAAGACAAAGAAAGTCGTAATCTTGAGACCCCCAGCCGTCCCTCCAGGCGCCCCTCCGAGAAACATCTGTAGGATATAGATAAACAGGGTCACAGGCCGAGCTTGAGTGTAGTCAATAGAGGCAAAGCCAGCTGTTCTCATGCTGACGGTTTGGAAAAAGCTAACCAGCACTTTCTCTGGAACGCTGAGATTGCCAATGGTTCCTGGATTGTGCCACTCCGTAAAGAGTGTAGATACTGTCCCAAACAGCAAAATCCCTGCAGTCAAGAAGAGAACCAACTTGGTGTGGAAACGCAGACGGCGTTTTTTCTTCTTATCAAACTGGGTTGCTAAGTCAAACCAGACCATAAAGCCGAGACCACCCGTGATAATCAAACCAGCAATGACCAGATTGATCAAGGGATCCGTCTGAAAAGCCACTAAACTGCTACTGCCGAAATTATCAAAACCAGCATTACAAAAGGCTGAAATGGCTAAAAAGATGGAGGTAAAAATGCCCCTTCCCCAGCCGAACTCAGGAATAAAACGGAAACTTAGTAGAAAGGCACCCAAGCCCTCCACCAGAAAAGTCGTCAAAAAGATAGACCGCATAAAGGACTTCAAAGACTTACTTTCCCCATAACTAAAACTCTCCTGAATGGTTTCACGACTACGCAGACTAAGCTTTTGCTTGCCTTGGATATAAAAAATCCCGATAAAGGTCATGAGCCCCAGACCACCAATCTGTATCAAGAGCATACAAATCAACTGCCCCCAGACATTATAGGTAGTAGCCACTGGTTGCGTAAAAAGACCAGTCACACAGACCATGGACACCGTCGTAAAGAGATGGTCAAAATAAGTAGCCTGAGAACCACTTGCCTGAACAAAAGGCAAACTCAAAAGAAGAGAACCTATAAAAATAACTCCAGCGAAACTCAGAAAAATCCGACGAGCTGGCGAAAGTCCGCCCAAGGCTCTTTCAATTTTTTTCACAAATAATTTAAATAACATACATCCATTGTACCATAAAAAGAAGAAGAGTAGCTAGAACTGAAAGGCAATCTCAAGGCAGAGTTCCAAGGCCTTCTCGAAAGTTTCTGAACCCCAGTCACGACTATCGTACTGATCCAAGTCTGCTAAAGAATCAGCTGTGAACAACAATTCTCCCCAGAGAACCCCACGCAGTTGGGCTACTGCCGCAAGCGCAGAACACTCCATCTCCACAACAGCACAGCCTTCTTCCTTACGATAAGACACCTTTTCAGCCGTTTCTCGGTAAAAACCGTCTGTCGTCCAGGTCATGACTTCTTCATAGGGAATCCCTCTGGCTTCCAACACTCGCTCAATAGCAGCAATAGCCTCTGGCTGCATTTCCATATAACGAGAAGGTGCCACATAGTGATAACTAGCTCCTTCATCTCGCAGAGCGCGAACAGGGACTAGAAAGGCATTTTCTTCTATATCAGCCAGCACTCCACAGGTACCTGTAGAAATAATCTGCTCCACACCATATCCAATCAACCAATCCATAAACTGGGCTGCTGGAGCGGAGCCCACAGGAGCCTGAGCCAGACAAATCTCCTCGCCCTTGTAGTTCACGACATAGACTGGATAGGTCTTGGTGGCTGAAACAAATTCGCCGACACAGTCCGCCCCTACTTCCCTCGCATAGCAGTCAATCTCCTCACCTAAAAAAGCATAGACACACTTCTTGGGCAAGTGCAAGTCCAGCCCCTCGTGATTGGGCATGATGACCGCCTGAGGATTGTCGTCAAACTCTAAAATAGGAATCGCATGTTTCTGAATCATAACCCACCTCCTCTAATTTTGTACTATTGTATCAAAAGCTGACAGAGTGTCAAGTAGGGGGTTGATGAACTGAGGATAAAAACAATACAATCTCCACCAACTCAAAACAACTTGCTTGACAAAAGCTTGACTTCATGGTTTAATATACCCCATAAGGGTATATTAGGAGGTGCCTATGTTTCACTTATTTACAAAAATTGACAGTATTTCTACCAGCGAGTTAGAAGCCAAACTCAAGGAACCAATTCAGCTACTGGATGTTCGGACGCCGATGGAATTTCGTAGAGGCCATATCAAAAATGCCAAAAATGTTCCTCTAACCGAAATTGGTTCCTACACACCAGCGACAAAAGAAACACTCTATGTCATTTGTCATTCTGGTGTGCGAAGCAAACTAGCTGCGAAAAAGCTAAAGAAAAAAGGATATGATGTCATCAATGTCCGAGGCGGTATGAGCGCTTGGACAGGTAAGGTCATCTAGATATATAAAGGAGAAAGTCAATGAAAATTATCATTGTCGGAGGAGTTGCAGGCGGTATGTCAGCAGCAACCCGCCTCAGACGTCTCATGGAAGACGCTGAAATCACTATTTTTGAGAAAGGTCCCTTTGTTTCCTTTGCAAACTGCGGACTTCCTTACTATGTTTCAGGAGAAATTGCAAACCGTGATAGCTTATTGGTCCAAACTCCTGAAAGTCTCAAAGCACGCTTTAATTTGGATGTTCGTCCTTTCCATGAAGTCATCAGCATTTCGCCAGCAAAGCACACTGTGACCATACGCCATGATGGACAGGAATTCACAGAAAGCTACGACAAGCTGATCCTCTCCCCAGGAGCTAAACCATTTGTTCCTACCATTGAAGGCTTGGTAGAAGCTAAGAACGCCTACACTCTTCGCAATGTTCCCGATCTCGATGAAATCATGGCAGCCTTGGACAATTATCCAAAAGAAGCTGTCGTTATTGGTGCAGGCTTTATCGGGCTTGAAATGGCTGAAAATCTGGCAAAACGTGGCCTGCAAGTTACTATTGTTGAGAAAGCACCCCATGTCTTGCCACCATTAGATCAAGAAATGGCAGCCTTTGTCCAAGCAGAATTGGTTAAAAACGGTGTTCGCGTTATCACTTCTCAGTCTGCGATTCGATTTGAAGACCAAGGAAAAATCATCGTTCTCGAAAACGGGCAAAAGATCACTTCTGACCTCACCATCCTTTCTGTCGGTGTTGAACCTGAAAACGGACTGGCAAAAGCTGCGGGGATTGAACTGGGACTTCGTGGTGGTATCCTAGTCGATGAACATTACGAAACCAGTCAAAAAGATATTTATGCTGTCGGTGACGCTATCATTGTCAAGCAAGAAATCACAGGCCAAGATGCCCTCATCTCTCTCGCTTCTCCTGCCAATCGTCAGGGACGCCAAGTGGCAGACGTCATCGCAGGACTAGAACGTACAAACAAGGGAAGTATCGGCACTGCTATCGTTCGTGCCTTTGATATGACAGCTGCTTCGACTGGGCTCAGCGAGCGTATCCTTAGCATGAATCAACTTCCTTACAAGCCCCTTCATGTCAGCGGTAAAGACCATGCTGGTTATTATCCAGGCGCTACTGATATGACCTTGAAGCTCCTCTTTAACCCAAACACTGGAAAAATCTACGGTGCCCAAGGAGTTGGTAAGAAAGGCGTTGACAAGCGCATCGATATCCTGGCAACTGCTATCAAGGGAAATCTCACCGTCTTTGACTTACCAGAGTTAGAGTTTACCTATGCGCCACCATTTGGTTCTGCCAAGGATCCCGTCAATATGCTGGGCTACGCAGCCTTAAACCTTGTCGAAGGTCTCAGCGACAATATTCAATGGTATCAGCTCGAAGACGAACTAGCTAAGGGTAAGAAATTCCTAGATGTGCGGACAAGTGGCGAACTTCAAAGTGGTCGACTTAAGGTAGACACTATACACATCCCCCTAAACGAACTACGGGAACGCTTGAATGAACTGGACAAGAACCAGGCCTACATCGTCAGCTGCCACAGTGGTTTACGCAGCTATATCGCAGAGCGTATCCTCAAGCAAGCAGGATTTACCGTACAAAACCTTGACGGCGCTTATTCACTATACAAAATGGCTAACCCAGAAGGAGTAGAATATGGAAACTAGTATCAGTATGGCTGACTTTTATGAAAAATATCAAAATGAAAATTTAGAGCTTATCGATGTCCGTGAAGCACATGAATTCCAAGCAGGACATGCACCAGGTGCCAAAAATCTTCCGTTAAGTACCTTAGAGCAGGGCTACAAAGAACTCAATTCTGACCGTACATACCATGTCATCTGTCAAGGAGGAGTACGTTCTGCCTCTGCCTGCCAATTTCTCAGCGCCCAAGGCCTCACTGTTACCAATGTAGAAGGTGGCATGAATGCTTGGCCAGGTCAAGTAGAATAATCAAAAGGAGCTGGGCAAAAACTCAACTTCAGGAGAAAATGAAGTAAATTTCCCCACAATAAAACGCATACTATCAAGGCTTTCAACACCTGATAGTATGCGTTCTTTTATTTTAAAGACTTTTTCCAGCCTCTCTTGATTCACATTAAACTATTCTACTAGCAGAGATCTTTGCAACTCTCATCTCTTTATTTCCGTTTAATCAAGTATCGGATGGCCTTTTCTAGGCGTTCCTTTTGAGCTTCAGGATCATCTAGTGGCTGATTGATACATTCAGTAAGGTTTTCCGTAATTATCATCTCAATCACGCGCTCCACACTAGATTTCACTGCTGTCAGTTGCGTCACAATATCAGCACAGTCACGATCTTCTTCAATCATCTTTTGAATCCCACGCAACTGGCCCTCTGAACGTTTCAAACGAGTAATATACTTTGAGTTTGTCATTTCTTTTTCCTTGCTCGATTTTTCTTCATTATATCTCTAATCAGCTTCTTTGTCAAAATTCTCGCCCATCCAGCTCACTCAGTTCTGTTATCAAAGACTTTTCAAAAGGTAAACTAGCCATACTGATAATTTACTAGAGTTTTCTAGTTTTACCTTGCTAAACGAATACGAGTCACAATTCCGTCTGAGTCTGTGATTTCCAACTGGCTAGATGTCAGCCACTTAACTGGTGCATCAACTTCTTGCGCTCGCTGGGCAATCGTTAACAGTTCTTCTTTATGCGCGACTTCAATGACATAGTAGGCTAAACCTGGCAAACCTGCCTTACGCGGAGCCAGATTTTTTCCTCCCCATTCGTTGACTGCCAAATGATGATGATAATCTCCAGCTGCAATCCAACTAGCGCTAGGCACACTGAACTTATCCTCTAGTCCTAACACCTTTTGATAAAACTGGCTGGACTTTCGACTATCCTTGACGGAAAGATGGATATGGCCCATTCTCGTACCTTCTGCTAGGATAAAGGGCTCTACTCTTTCCCCCAACTCATAGATAGCCTGTGCCGCAAGAGCCTCAGTGACCCCGATAATACGTCCATCTTCTCGAATATCCCATGTGGAAACCGGCTTATCTCGATAGAGTTCAATGCCGTTCCCCTCCAAATCCTCCAAGTAAAGAGCCTCACTGTAACCGTGGTCTGCACCGCCGACAAGAGGAATCTGTAAATCTGTCAGGTGTTTTAAGACATTTGCCAAAGCCTTTCGTGTCGGCAAGAGAATTGCCAGATGATAAAGGCCATAATGTTCCCTCACTTCTCCGCTCTCTTGTGCTTGAATCAAGTGTACCAAGGCTTTTCCACCCAGGCCTAGAACTACCTCTGTCTCAGTTTTAGATAAGATTTCTAAACCAATAACTTGCTGATAAAAGGCTGTTTGACTTGCCAAATCCTTTACATTTAAAACTGCCTCTGCTAAATAAATGTGGCTCTTGTATTCATAGGTCATAAATAGTCCTCTTTTCTGTTGTAATACTTTTTGTTACAACTATTATATCATTCCCATCAAGAAAGTCAAGTTAGACAACTTATAGATCATGATTCTGTAATCTTGTCTATATGGGATTAGAACGAGAAAATCTACAGAGAATTGACAATAAAACCACCGAAAATTTTTAACCAATGCTATGATAACTCTCATCTCAATCCCAAAAAGAAAAGGAGCGGATATGATATCCTACTCCTTATTCTTATCAGAAAATCTAATTAGAATTAGTCTTCTTTTTTCTTGCGAGCAACAAGTCCAAATCCACTCAAGACACCTAAAAGTCCAAGTGCTGCTAAGCTAGAGTCGGCTTCTGTACCTGTGTTAGGCAATTCTTTTTGAACTTCAACATTTTTAGGTGTTGATGGTTGAGAAGCTGGTTGGTTTGGAGTTGATGGTTCAACATGCTTAGGTATGACTGTTACTGGGACTTCTACCTCTACGATTTCTCCTGATGGTAGTTTCACTTTTACTTTAACACTTGGTTTTTGTCCTGCCGTATCAGTTGCTGGGATTTCTCCAACTTCTACGATTTCGGCACCTTTTGGTAACTCAACATGTTTCTTAACATCATCTTTGCCAATTGGAGTTCCAACCTCTACTACGATTGGGGTAGTTTTAACTGTTTCTCTTGGAGCTGGAGTCGCTTTTGGAGTAACAGTTACTGGAACTTCTACTACAATAACTTTTCCATTTGGTAATTCCACAGTTACTTTGACTGGATCTTTCTTACCTGGTGTTGTCAAGTC
>NZ_KV794523.1:0-20565 GCF_001808785.1 Streptococcus sp. HMSC077D04
ATAAGAGTAGTTGAAATTTTTATCACATTTTTGAGGTTGTTGGAATAATAAGGTAAGTGCTAATTTCTAGCTCCTCTCACAACACCGTACGTACCTTCTATGTTTTATGAACAGTAGCTATCATTTACATTTTCAAACTACCATTCTATCAGACTAAAAGCCAAAATAGACACTTCTACTTCGAGAGATACTCACTTAATTGTTCAGCAATTCGCTCTACTTCTGTTAAAGAAATTTCATCACAATGACTTCTCATGATTTGTTATTAGTTCACTTTAAGGGCTTGCTCATGAAACCAAACAGCGTAAGTCGTAAAAGAAAAAAGCAGTACAAGATTGAACTGCTTTTTCGGATTCAGATAAAATAACTTTAAAATATAGAAGATATCTATTGACTGTAACTATAATTGATTTAAATTTATAACTTCATCTGCTTGATTCCAAATATTGGGATTATGAGATGCAATGATGATTAGACGATTTTCATTTTTCAGATCTAATAATAATTTCATAATTCCTTGTGAAGTTATCAGAACAAGTGATGCAGTCAGCTCATCCGCAAGTATTAATGGTGGATTTTTAAGAATGATTTTCGCTAAAGCAACACGTTGTGCTTCACCGCCAGACAATTCATATATCTTTTGTTCCAGATGAATATGAGTTAGACCAACTCTTGCTAATACATCTTTTTTTTAACTTATCTTTTTCTATATAATTACATTTAAGATTTACTAATCCTAAATCTAGATTAGTAGAAACATTTTCATTATCTAACAAACCAAAATTTTGAAAAAGATATCCTGATACTGTCAATAAAAAAGCTTAGAAAGGCTTAAAGCCTTATCCAAGCTGATATTTGTTCATCTAATTAATAATCTAAATAAAGGATCTACTTCACTTTCATAATACGAACTAAATTGGCTCTTTCTGCCTCCTCTAGTTTCAATTCTATATAATGAATAGTTTCCGACAAGTTTGGAATAATCGAGTATTCTAAACCATTTACACGTCTACGTGTTTTTTCTATTTCATCAGCCATTAACTGACACGTTTTTTCAACTTCTGCCAGTCTTAGTAATTTATCAATTAAACTATTCATTGTAGCAAATACATCATCCATTTCACTATTAGAAGATAAATAGCTGTATTCACTGTTCTCATTTTGAGAAGTAATATTCATATGCATTCTAGGAACTGTTACACTCATGATATTTTCTTTCTCAACAAATAATTCAATTTCTTTCGATGGAATTGAAAATAATTCCTCCATCATTTGAGAATTCTTTAATGATTTAGCAACTGCAAAGGATTTTAGATTATCAATTAGATAACTTTCTACTTCTTTCCGAAGTTGATTATTCTCACGAATCAAAGAAATAAATCGCCTCATCAATTCATCTCTTTTATCCTTTAATAACTTATGTCCACGTTCAGCTGTTTTCAAACGTTCCTTTAAGTTATTCAATTCCATACGAGTTGGTTTTACATTCAAACGTACCATCGATAATCACTCCATTTCCGGATTAAACTTCTACCAAAGGTAAGTATTTATCAAGCAAATCATCTTTGATACGTTTTAACTCTGTTCTAGGAAGAATTGATAGTAATTCCCACCCAAGATTCAACGTATCTTCTATATTTCGATTTTTATAAAATCCTTGATTTATGTACTCTTCTTCAAAACGCTTTGTAAACCTCACATACAATTTATCTACATCAGATAAAGCCGATTCTCCTAATACTACTGCTAACTCTTCAACCTTTTTCCCTTGGGCATAGGCTGCAAACAGTTGATTCATAGTTGGAGCATGATCTCCACGAGTTTTACCTTCTCCAGAACCCTTATCTTTTAATCGAGAGAGAGAAGGTAAAACATTGATTGGTGGACGATAACCTTGATTATACAACTCATGCGACAAAATAATTTGACCTTCAGTAATGTATCCAGTTAAATCAGGAATTGGATGTGTTATATCATCTTCTGGCATTGTTAAAATAGGAATCTGTGTCACCGAACCTTTTTTACCAACTAAGCGACCAGCCCTTTCGTATAGAGTTGATAAATTTGTATATAAATATCCCGGATAGCCTCGTCTCCCTGGAACTTCACGGCGAGCTGCCGAGACTTCACGTAACGCTTCACAATAGTTAGTCATATCCGTCATGATAACTAGAACGTGCATATCTTTTTCAAAAGCTAGATACTCTGCCGCAGTTAAAGCAATGCGGGGAGTTGCAATACGCTCAATTGCAGGATCATTTGCCAAGTTCATAAATAAAACCGAACGATCGATCGCTCCTGTTTTTCTGAGTTCTTCCATAAAAAACTCAGCTTCTTCAAAAGTAATACCCATTGCTGCAAATACAACCGCAAAATTTTCATCAGAATTTAAAACAGTCGCTTGTCTTGCGATCTGAGCAGCTAATTCATTATGAGGTAAGCCCGAACCTGAAAATACTGGTAATTTTTGACCACGTACAAGAGTATTCAAATGATCAATAGAGGAGATCCCTGTCTGAATAAATTCATCTGGATAATCTCTAGATACAGGATTAATAGCTTGACCATCAATATCTAAATATTTCTCTGGAATTAAATCTGGTCCACCATCAATTGGTTTTCCCATCCCATTAAAAATACGACCAACCATATCCTCAGATACAGCCAATTCTAATGCATGACCAGCAAAACGAATTTTAGACTTTTCTAAATTTATTCCACTAGATCCTTCAAAAAGCTGAACCATTGCTTTATCTTCGTGGATCTCTAAAACTTGTCCACGACGAATTTCTCCATTATGAAGTTGAATTTCAACTAACTCATTGTAAGACACATTATTTACTTGTTCAACAATCATAAGAGGCCCAACAACTTCACTAGCAGTTCTGTATTCTTTTATAACACTCATTTATAGACCTCCTGTTTCTAATATCAAATGAATTTGATGTGTAATCTCATTTGATATAATTTTGATTTCATCTAATCTATCTTCTGAAACATATTTACTTCTCGCCATACGGTCTCGAACTGCCACGGTACCTTCCATAATCTCTGTAAAGTAAGAACCCAACTCTAAAGCATGATTTGCCTGATCAGCAAAAGTTAGGATATTACTTAGCATTGCTTCTTGTTTTGCAAACGAAGTGAATGTATCTACCGAATCAAAAGCGTTCTGTTGCAAATAATCTTCTCGAATTTGTTTAGCAATTTCCATCGTTAGTCGTTCATTATCAGACAGAGAATCAATTCCAACAAGACGAACAATTTCCTCTAAACTAGATTCCCGTTGTAAGTAGTTCATCGCACGAGTTATTTTACTATTCCAATCTGTATTCTCTTTACCATCTATATAAGTGCCCACACTGTCTTTATATAGTGAATAAGATGTAAGCCAGTTAATTGCAGGAAAATGACGTCGCTGTGCCAACGGAGCATCAAGCCCCCAAAAAACTTTCACAATCCGTAAAGTGTTTTGAGTAACTGGTTCTGAAATATCTCCACCAGGTGGCGATACAGCTCCAATAGCAGTAATCGTTCCTTCACGTTCTGGAAGCCCTAGAACCTGAGAACGTCCTGCTCTTTCATAATATTCAGCGATACGACTTCCCAGATAAGCAGGATAACCCTCATCACCAGGCATTTCTTCTAGACGTCCTGACATTTCACGTAGCGCTTCTGCCCAACGTGAAGTTGAATCAGCCATAATGGCGACAGAGTAGCCCATATCACGAAAATACTCAGCCATGGTAATTCCTGTATAAATTGAAGCCTCACGAGCAGCAACAGGCATATTTGAAGTATTAGCAATCAGAACTGTCCGTTGCATAATTGATTGTCCGGTATTAGGGTCAATCAACTCAGGAAACTCATTCAGTACATCCGTCATTTCATTTCCACGTTCTCCACAACCGACATAAATAACAATATCAACATTGGCAAATTTAGCTACTTGGTGTTGTACAACTGTCTTTCCTGCTCCAAATGGTCCAGGAACTGCTGCAGCTCCCCCTTTGGTTACTGGAAAGAATGTATCAATAACTCGTTGACCTGTGATTAATGGTTCTTCTGGAATTAAACGTTTAGAAACAGGACGCGCCTTGCGGACAGGCCATTTTTGCATAAGCGTTCCTTTATAGAAACTACCGTCCAATTTTTTTATTTCATATACAACTTCATCAATTGTAAAATCGCCAGATGCAATAGAAACAACTTCTCCAGATACTCCATAAGGAACCATAATTTTATGATTAACTACCTCGGTTTCCTTGACAGTTCCAAGAATATCACCCGTACTCACTTTTTGACCAATTGCTATAGTGGAATCAAAATGCCACTTAATATCTCTATCCAAACTTGGAACTTCTACCCCACGAACTAGAAAATCATTATGAGTAGCCAATTTAAATCGATCTAATGGGCGTTGTATGCCATCAAACATTTGAGAAATCAATCCTGGCCCTAATTCAACCGATAGAGGTTCTCCAGTTGTAACAACAGGTTCTCCCGGACCAAGACCAGATGTTTCTTCATAGACTTGGATAGATGCCTGATCTCTTCTCATTTCAATAATTTCACCGATTAACCCTAGCTTACCTACACGGCAAATATCTTGAATATTAGCCTCCTGCATACCTGATGCAATAACTAGAGGTCCCGATACTTTTATAATCTTCCCTTGAGTCAAAGTTATTCTCCTTACTAAGTCCAAAAATTATAGAATAATATTACAGACAATTTTGTACATTATTATAAAATATTGTGTCCTACTGCTTTCTCTACATTATCCTCTATACGTTTTAATCCTAAATTTAAACCTTGTTTATGAGTCGGTAATAAAATAATAGCAGGCACAACTTGAGAATCATAATGGCGAATTGTATCTAATATCATTGAAGCAATGTCTTCAGTGATATAAATGACACCATAATCAGATTGAGCTAATTTTCTTAGAGTATTTATAGCTTCTTGTTCTTGATAGGCAGGAAATATATCAAACCCAATCATGCTAAAGGGTAAAATGATATCATGGCTACCAATTATGCCAATTTTATACTTATTAGCTTCCATAATGCGGGCGTATCCTTTCTTTTATTGATTCATAAGGAATTGTATTTTGAAGAGCTGATATGATCATTCTAAGATTCTTTACTTCAAACTCACATCCCAATAAATATCTAGCAAGAACTAACGGCCCATCTACATTATACCTTCCTTGATCTAAAGTTTTATACAATAGTAAATCACATAAAAATTCTAACTCAGAAGATGAAATTGTTGCGTCCTGCATCTTAAATTCGTAAGTTGAAAAGATTGAATCTAAGCTTGGATTTATTTTATTGAACCACACAAATATTTCTTGATTTTCTACAATGTATATAAATTCTTTAGCAGAAATACTTCCTTCATCTGAAAGTAATTGTAAAATATCCCCATGACTCTTATTTTGAGATAAACCACGTTTTACAGTAATAATATTATAAAAGTCAATCATTGCAACAATAACCTGAGACAGCACCTCATCTAACTCATTAGATAAAAGTTTCAGATGTTTAAAATATGCTAGATCAGCTCCGACATCAAGTACACGAATATTATTAAAAGTTTCATACTCATTCCAAATTGATTCTACTTCATGAACCATAAAATCAGGAAGTGTATCTGAATGTAAGGAAGTAACTAAATGTTTTAAACTTTCTATATCAAAAATCCCTATTGGAATTAATAATTTAGAAAAATCTTTCTTAATTGCCGCCTTAGATTTTAATAAAACTTTGATATTATGATAAACATATCGTAAAGCAAATAAAGTCACAATTTTATCATTCGGACTTTCAGCATAGGCCCATCTATAATCATTGACTAATTTTGTCATTAGCGAAGTCTCTGTCTGACTAGGATTTTCTAAAACGTCAATCGATAAATGATAGGGAGTTGCTTCTAAGATAAATGCCAATGTCTCCGTATCTTTGGATTGTATAATTTTTTGAAATTTTTCTTCTGTAATAAAATCGTTTTCTTTTACCGAAATCGTCGTATTTATTTTTGAAAAAAGATTAGTATCCATAAAATACCTTTCTAATTTTATTGGAATACTCCAAATTTCTAAGAAGGATTAACCAATTTCATCCTTAATTGATAAAAATTTGATTTGCGATACTTGAACTTTCTTCCTTAGAAATCGATCCAATTAATGTTTTATACAAATAGTTATCATCAATTTTACCTATTGAAATAAGTAAGCCTGATTCATTTGAGATAGGCTGTTCACTAAATAAATGATTTGGAAAAGAGAATTTCAATTTCTCTAATTGTTCCAAATTGAATTTAGCTAAAGTCCGCTCCCCAAAAGTTACTATGACCTCTTGTTGTGAATATCGTTCAAGAATTCGATAGATGAACTCCATTTCTTTATCTGCACTCCAAGATTCCATTTCTATTAAAGCAGATTGAAAAAGTTCTTTTAATATTTTCTGTTTTGATACTAACGTTGATTGGCGTTCCTTATTTTTTAATTGTTGAAAAATTATTTGATATTTCTGTTGTAATTCTTTTAACTTTCGTTCATGTTCAGCTTCTTTTTTCTTTACAATGACCGACTTTTGCATTTCAAATTCATCATCAATCTTCTTTTTGGAATCCAATAATTTCATACGCCCTTTTTCATGAGCTTGTTCAATAACAGACTCTCGTAAGTTTTCTAAATTGCTCATTTAGACACCTCCTTTGAATAGCAAATTAATTTCTTATACACGAAGGGTCAAAATGAATGATACGACAAAGGCAAGAATTGCATAGGTTTCTACCATGGCAGCCAAAATTGCTCCCTTCATGAATTCTTTTGGTCTTTTAGCCAAGATTTGCATTCCCGCTACTGCTACATTTCCTTGATGCTTAGCCGAAAAGTATCCTACAATAGCAATTGGAAGAGCTACAAAGAAATAAGCAACGCCTTTTTCCAAAGGAAGTTCTGGAGTTAATTGCAACCAAATCAAAATTCCAATAACAAAACCATATAATCCTTGTGTTCCGGGCAGTAGTTGCAATATCAAAGCTGAGGCAAATTTTTCTGGCTGTTCTTTCAGTAAAGCTGCGGCAGATTGCCCAGCCTTACCAACTCCATAAGCAGACCCCATACCGCTTAATCCAACCGCCAATACAATTCCCAATGCAGCGAAGAAAGCTCCTCCATAGGTTGAAAAATAAGTTGCTAAATGTTCCATTATATATATCCTCCATTAATTCTTTGTAATAACCTTAATATATTTCTCAGAAGCCTTCAAAGGTTGAAATGGTTTTCCTCCACCCTCATAAAACTTACCAAAAAATTCAACAAATATCAGACGTGCTCCATGAACATATCCTGATAGTAACGATAGAAAAATATTGATCGCATGTAAAAGAATGAATAATACTAATCCAATTGTCAGTTTAGCCAATGTCCCCGGAAACAAACCAACAATTAAATTGAAAGCTGATGCTATACTTGCTCCAGATAATCCTAATGCCATCAATCGAGTGAAACTAACTAAATCACCTATATAAGATGAAATGTTATATAGATTAAACAATCCTGATCCAATACCTGACAAGCTTTTGGCTTGAATAATAGAAACAATCAAAATCCCCACAGCATTAAGAATAGATACCCATTTCCCTAATACAAATAACGGTCTAATATCAGGCATCAACATTCCGACAGCAATAAATAACAAGCCAAGCAGAATAACACACCACGCAAATCCTGAATTATATGCTTCTGCATATTTCTTCATTCTTACTTTTTGTAGTCCTGAAGCTAACAAACCTACAAATACTGTAATAAATCCAAACACAACTGACACTACTAATATAGTCATGACATCCGAGGTTGTAGATATCAGATGAAATGGCAACTCATATCCAAAAAATGAGCCATAGATTCCACCCCAAATTGCAACGGCTACCCCTAATATATTAAAGAATTTTAAAAATCTCTTAGTTACTGAAGGTAGATGAAAAATTTTTAATGCTAACATTGTTCCTAAAAACAATAGTAAACCATAGCCTAAATCAGCAACCATCATTCCAAAAAATGTAAAGTAAAATGGTGCTAATACAGGTGTAGGATCTTTCTCATAATATTTGGGCAGAGCATACATTTCAGTCAATAATTCAAATGGTGCAATTAAAGAGTGATTCGTTAATTTGATAGGTATTTCATCTTGATTATCCGACAATGTTTCCGATTCATAAATATAAATAGAATGTCCAAAACGCTCATCCATAACTTTTATAAAATATAAAATACGAGTTTCTTCTATCCATCCTTCTAATGCAACTAGATGCGGAGTGCTCAAAAGGTTATTCTTAGAGATTTGACGAGCATAGATAGATAAAATATAGTCAATTTGCCATTGTAAATCTATCAAATTTTTCTTTGAATCTTGCAACGATGCTATAATATTCTCTTTTTCAGTTATTAACTGTATGTTTTCTTGATCCAAATCTACTACTCGCTGCTTCGGTAATTCCTTTCTAGAATAATCAAATGGTTCAAATAAGTATTCATCAAAATCAATAGAGCAACTGGACTGATAGAAAACAACAACACCGTACTCTCTATCATTAGAAAATATTTCTTGAACTTCAATATTGTTTTCTAAAAAATTATTGTATAAGCGATTATCTACAGTCCTTGGAATTGTTCCGATTTTTCCTCTACAGAAAGAAAATTGTTCTAAATGCGCAGGAATAATTTCTAATTTTTCCCACTTTATTAATCTCTCTATTTCCTCATTATTACTTTGAATGTCTCTTTCTAATTCATGAACTCTGTTTATTTGATGATTCACTTTTTTAAGAACACCCTCAGCAACATTAGCTTTACCAAATTTTTCTAATTCTTCATAAGAGGTTGTTATCGGAGGTTGCTGTAATAACTTAAACGTGTTTTCTTTCGGTAGGTATTCTTGTAATTTCTCTACAGTTGCTTCCAAATGTTGTTGTTTATTCATCAAATAAGTCAAGGCATCATTTCCTTCAATAACCCCATGATTGGAATTAGAAGTATGAGAAATTTGAATAGTTGGAAATACAACCTCATCTTTTTCTAGAGCTTCTGACCAGTTATCCTGAACCTTTAAATCACGGAACTGCACTGACTCTAGTTCTTGAATAGTTTTTAAAACATCATCAAGACTACTCTTAGTAAATAGTAGAGAAATTCTTTTCATCTGACTAATAGCCATATTTTTCTACCACCCTACCAATAATTTTTTCTACAAATTCTCCTCTCCTACTTGATGAAATATACTGAATCTTTGCATCATTTTCCTTGATTGTTTTATTAACCTCATCAATGAGGTTCTGTTGTTGCATTTCTAAATTGCTTTCTATTGAAATTAATTCTTCGTGACTTTTTTCATCATAACTTTTTTCTAGTTCTTCCAATTCTTCTTGGGAGACAGCTTTATACGTATAAATCTCATTATCATATGATTTTATAATATCGGTTGCAACATTCTCAATATCTTGCATTGTCGAAAATACAGAGTTAGTCATTGTGACACCTCCTTATCTTTCACACTATTTATTAGAAATTCTATCTAAGAAATTTTTTACAGCTCCTATACGACCAGCTTCATTTCCTAATGTAGCTGCCACAACATTATTAGGCAAAAACCTATTATCCATTGCATTTTTAGCTAAAGAACTTTGAATTTCAGGTAACAAAATATCCTTTTTAGCCAGAATCCCACCTCCTAATATGAGAATTTCTGGATTAAGTAGATAAGAAATAGTTAATAAACCTTTTGTTAGATTTTCTACAAAAATTTCAAAAGTTTCTTTAGCGACTTTATCTCCAGAACTTAAATCAGTAAAGAAAGTACGTCCAGTTTGATTAGTTTTCAAGCTCTTCTTTTGATATAAATGAATCAATGCGGTTGTTGAGGCTTTGCTCTGCCAATCCGAATTACCTACAGGAATATAGCCTACTTCACCAGCAGTATAGTTAAATCCGTTAACAATTTGTCCATTGACAATAATACTGCCTCCTATACCTGTTCCAATAGTAACCATTACTACATTTTTCTTATCTTTAGCTTGTCCCTTCCACAATTCACCTAATGCAGCACAATTAACATCATTTTCAACAAAAGTAGACAACCCAAAACGTTTTTCTATCTCGGAAGTAAAGTTTACTCCGATATACCCTGGTATTGTATAGCCTGCATAGATGATTTCTCCTGTATTAGCATTAACAACTCCAGCAGTGGAAATCCCAACACCATCAATTGAATAATTTAAAATATACTCACCAATTAAATCACAGACCTGATTTAATATCTGGTTCGTTCCCAAATCATAGTCAATAATTGTTTCTATTTCTTTGAACTGATTTAAACTCGTTCCCAAATCATCGTATAAATCTGCCTTAATTGTTGTTCCGCCAATATCGATCCCTATAATCTTCATTTCATCACTCCCACATTTTTGATCTCATTACTTTTTGATAAAAAATGGGACTGGGCATTATCCCAGTCCCATCTTTATTTCTTTATTCAATGAGTTGTATCACAGAACTTTAGAAATTATATAATGACAAGAATTTACTATTCTGTTTTACAATAGTTAAGCATTTGTGATTTCTGAAAGACTTACTTTTCGATCTTCTTTAACTGATAAAGTACATGCATCAGCGGTAGCGATTGATTCTAAAGCAGCTACACCATTGAGAAGTTTTTCATATTCTTCTGTAATTTCTCCACCTTTAATGATGTCATGTAGATATTCCATTTCTTTATCAATACATGTTTGTAACCATAATGGGCAACGTACTCCTGGTTTACCGTACGCAATTGCTCCATCCATACCACGACCGGTATAGATAGCTGTACGGTCATCATCTTCTTCTTGAGTTTCATGTACTAAGAAGTGTGATTCTCCTTCACCTTTAACACGAAGAGTACCTCCAGTATTGAACAAGTCAAGTTTGATAGCTCCTTCAGTTCCTTGAATCAAGACGTAGTGTTCACCCCAACGGAAAGCATTACCATATTCCAAAACAGCATAACGATCATCAGAGTATTCTAGGTTTACAATGAGCATATCATCTTCATCACCAAAGTTTTCACCTTTATGATATACATTGCCTCCTACCATTGTCGCTTTTTCAGGAAGTCCTCCCATGATGAACTGAATGCAATCTAATTCATGAATATGGTGGTACAAATGTCCTCCAGATTGAGAACGAAGTTTCTTCCATGATACAGTTGGTTGTTGTTCTTCCCAACCTGTACGAGCGGCATGGCAATAAAGAACTTTACCGATTTTACCTTGAGTAATCAATTCTTTAGCATGGTGTACACCATTAAAGAAGTTCATGATGTGACCAGCCATAAAGATAACATTATTTTCTTTACATGCGTCAACCATGGCTTTACAATCTTCATAAGACAATGCAATTGGCTTTTCACAAAATACGTGTTTGCCATGTTGAGCAGCTTTCACAACAGGTTCACGGTGAAGGTAGCTAGGTGAAGCTACGATCACACAATCAATATCTTCACGTGCTACAAGTTCATCTAAACTTGCACAAACATCTGATCCCAACTCTTGAGCAACTTCTTCTCCATGATTTGGGTCAAATACCGCAACCACTTTTGCATCTTCAATTTTGTTCATTGAGCGAGCCAAATCAGCTCCAAAATATCCAGCTCCAACAATACCGTAATTTACCATAATTTTTATCCTCTTTCTATATATTTTTAAATTTCAGCTTTAATTCTTTTTCAAATCTTCAATCTTAAATGTTATATATGGTACAACATTTTTCATATGAAGTTCATTACGAGACCATGAATCAAATTTTTCAAACATCAATCCAATTTCATGATTTGGTAACTCTGTCAATGTTGAATATGAGTATCCATAGTTACTATAATCAACATCGTGATGATAACGCCAATCAATTGTATTATCATCATTAATTAGACCAATCGAAATTTGTCCGTGTTTACGACCATTTGTGGAGTTTGGAGTACTTAAAATGACAGCCTTTTTACCATCAATCAATTGACTATAATTGATGATTGATAATTGTGTTCCATAACTTGGATTTGAAACAAAATTCAAATATTCCGGCGCACTCCAAGTAGTACCTGCGTCTTTACTTGTTAAATATGCAATTTTACCATTATTTGTACGCATGTATGCTTGAATTACTCCTGGACTCAATTCTACAAATTGTGCTTCTGCTGACCAACTAGAAGGAAGTGGCACAACTTTAACTTTCCAAGACGCTCCATTATCATCACTATAAATGAATGCAGACTCTTTACCAGTGTAAGACGGAATAAGAATACGTCCAGTTGAGCTTTCAATGATTCCACGTCCAGGACCCAAATAAGGCGCATTCCGATTAAGTCCCATAATAGGAGGTAATAAAGTTGGTGCAGACCAAGATTCGCCATGATCATTGCTAGAAATATATGCAATATAGTTCGTTGGCACTACTTTGAATAATGCATCTTTGTAGAAGATATTCATATGGACTTTAGTCCCATTACGATATTCAGTCTTTTTATTATTTTCAAATGAAACCGAATATTGCTCTACCGTCAAATAATTACCATTTTGTTTAATACCGAATTTTTTATCTACTGAAAATTCAGTTGGTCTGTTGGTACGATCGTCGTATACAGTACCATTCTCACGAATAGTATAATTATAATCAGTATCACCTTGTTTCTTTAATTTAAGGTAATAATTACCATCAATTTGTTTATAACCTGAATCTTTTCTAGTAGCTTCTCTAAAACTTACTCCAGCAGGCATAACATCAGCAAACATGAGTACTTGTTTGTTATTTTTTTCAACAATAACAGAGTCAATATAGGTTGCACCACCGCTGATTTGTAAGTCACGTCCACCAACATCACGAGGCCATTCTAATGGTACTGGAGCAAAATCATCGAATGCCAATGTTAATTTTGGTTTAGTCCATGTCTTACCATTATCATCACTATAACTTGTAGCAATATTAATTTTATTCAAGAAATCATGAGTTCCACCGTAACGAGCGTCAATGCTTGAAAAAACCCGACCATTGCTAAAAGTATACAGAACTGGAATACGGAAATAGTTAGAACCAGTTGTATCATTAGCCGTATAAATTAAATGTCCAGTAACAGTGTTTGTTGTCATCTTTTTAACAGTTTCTTCATCCAATGCACTATTAAAGAATTTGATATTTTCTAGTGTTCCGTTAAAACCAAACGCCGTTTTTCCTGCACGTTTCACTCCCCCAAGCATATAGTAATCAATACCTTTAATATCCTTGATGCTTAGGAAGTTATCCACTTTCTTTTCTACTACTTTTGTACCATTAGCATATAAAGAATATGTTTTTTTGACTGAATCTGCTACTAATGCAACAGTGTTAGTCACAGCCTCTTGTTTGTACTTACCCCAAACTGAAGCAGGTCTGGATACTAGGTGATTTTTATTGGAAGAAGTATCACGCGCTTCCATTCCCAATTCACCATTGTCTCTAAGGAACACATCTACATAACTATTTTGTTGACCGGGTTTAGAATTAGATATTCCAAACAGAGCTTGTAAACCTTTCTCACTAGACTGATTGTACTTAATCACTACAGTAAAGTCACCGCTAGTAAGTTTATCCTTTAACTCATTAGTAACATTTTCTCCGCCCCCTGTTAAAGTAACATTATTTTTTTCTAAGACAGGAGTTTCTTCCGCTGTAGAAGATGGATCCTTAACAGTAGTTTCTACTGTTCGAGATTGTGCTGTAACTTCCGAAGAATTATCCGATTTAGGTTGTACTCCCGAAATCGCATCCGCTGTAGAAGATTGATCCTTAACAGTAGTTTCTACTGTTCGAGGTTGTACAGTAACTTCCGAAGAGTTACCCGATTTATGTTGTACTTCCGAAATCGAAGTCGTTGGTGCAACAGGTTGCACCAACTCTGGTGTTGATACTTCAGAAGTTTCAGTCTCCTGAGCTGCAACTGAGTTAGCAACAAATGCTGATAATACCACTACAGTGCCTAAGGTTACATATTGTTTAATATTTTTTTTCATTTTATTTTTCCTCGTTTAAAACTTTGATAACAAGTTTTTTAACAGTTTCATCATTGCAATGAATCTTTGGTTGGTGAAGATCTTCTTCAAAAGTCACCAACATATTCCCTGGGAGCAATTCAACAATTTGATAGTCTTTGCTATCGTAAAAAGCAATATCCTTCTCTTCGCTAAAAGGTACACGTGACTTAGCACGAACTGGGGAAGTTACTGCCATTTTTTCTGTATTTTCAACAACAATATGAATATCTAAATATTTCTTATGAGTTTCAAAAATATCTCCTGGAACTCCATCAGCTAGATAAGTCATACAATTTGCAAAAACATTTTCCCCGTCAATATCAATTTTTCCATCAACCAAATCTGTCAAATTTGTATTTTCTAAAAAATCACAGACTTTTGAAAAATGTTTATTGACAGAAGCATATCGTCTAAAATCATTTTGTTCAGAAATAATCATAATATTTTCTCTTTTCTATTAGTGACTAGTGACGAACTTCCCAACTTGAATCCGCTTTAATTTCTGAAATATCATGAATCGTTGTATATTTAGGTGCAGATACTTTATTTTCAGTAAGAACAGATACAATATAACCTGAAACTACTGATACAGAAATTGAAATCAATGAATATGCCCAGTAGCTAACAGCTGTTGGAGGAAGGAAGTATTTAATAAATACCATAACGATGGTTGATACAATCAGCGCTGCATAAGCACCTTGTTTATTTGCTTTTTTAGAAACAAAACCAAGAATGAATACACCACCAAGTAGACCAAGTACAAGTCCCATGAAACTATTGAACCATTCGTATGCAGATTTAATATCTGAATGAGCCATGATAATGGAAACAACAATTGAGAATAAACCTACTGCTAGAGATACGAATTGTGCAATTTTCGTACGACGATCATCTGACATATTTTTAGAAATGACATCTTGAATATCCAATGTCCATGAAGTTGCAACAGAGTTCAAACCTGTTGAAATAGTTGATTGAGCTGCTGCATAAATCGCTGCCAAGATCAAACCTGTGACACCTACTGGTAACTGGTATGCAATAAAGTACATAAAGATTTGGTCTTGAGGGATATTGCTAGCTGCACTGCCTGCATTTTGTACTTGATAGAATACGTACAAGCCTGTACCGATCAAGTAAAAGACTGTTGCAGTAGCAAGTGACAAGACACCATTTGTGAACAACATTTTATTAAGTTTCTTAATATTTTGTGTTGTAGTAAAACGTTGAACCAAATCTTGAGATGAAGCATAGGAAGATAAGATTGTAAAGCCTGAACCCATCACAATTAAGAAGATGGAGTTTGAAAGCAAGTTAGGATCGAAAAGTTTTTCATTTGCAGCAAGGAATTTCCCGTTTGCTAATGTTTCTGCTACTGCACCAAAGCCACCTTTAATATTAGCCATCAGTACAAATAAAGCTACAACGACACCACTAATCAGAACCACACCTTGAATAAAGTCTGTCCATAATACGGATTTTAGACCACCAGTATAAGAATAAACAATTGCAATTGCACCCATCAAAATAATCAAAATATTGATGTCAATTCCTGTCAATACTGATAAACCAGCTGATGGGAGGTACATAATGATAGACATACGTCCCAATTGATAAATAATAAACAAGAGTGCTGAAATAATACGAAGTGCTTTAGAATTAAAACGTTTATCCAAGTAATCATATGCCGTATCGATGTCTATCCGTGCAAAGATAGGTAAGATAAAACGAATTGTCAGTGGAATAGCTACAACCATCCCTAATTGAGCAAACCATAAAATCCAGCTACCTGCATAAGAGTTACCAGCGAGTCCCAAGAAGGAAATCGGACTGAGCATTGTGGCAAAAATGGATACCGAAGTAACATACCAAGGAACCGAACCATCTCCTTTAAAGAACTCTTTTCCTTTCATCTCTTTTTTAGAGAAATAGATACCCGCAACCAACACCGCAAGTAAATAAACAATCAAGATAATTAAGTCAATTATTGTAAATCCTGTTGTGCTCATAACATATCTCCATATTGATTTTATTTATTATAAAAATTCTTTTCGTGCTTGTTGAATAAGTACAGCTGCTTGTTTTGCAACCTCCAAGTCACCTTCTGCCAATGCTTCTAAGGGTTGACGAACAGAACCTAAATCAAGTTTTTCATTTAGACGCAAAACCTCTTTTGCTACAGCATACATATTTGCCTTACCTGATACCATCTTATAGATAACTTCATTGATAGCATATTGAAGTTTTTTAGCAGTATCTAAATCTCGTTCTTGAATCAAACTTTCCAATTTCAAGAACAAATCTGGCATAACGCCATAAGTACCACCAATACCAGCTTCTGCTCCCATCAAGCGACCACCAAGATATTGTTCATCTGGACCATTGAATACAATGTAATCTTCTCCACCTGCAGCTACAAACATTTGAATATCTTGTACAGGCATAGAAGAATTTTTAACTCCAATCACACGAGGATTTTGACGCATTGTTGCATACAAACTACCAGTCAATGCAACCCCTGCCAATTGTGGAATATTATAAATGATAAAATCTGTATTTGGCGCAGCTTCACTCATTGCATTCCAATATGCTGCGATTGAATATTCTGGCAATTTGAAGTAAATAGGTGGGATAGCAGCAATAGCATCGACTCCAACACTTTCTGAATGTTTTGCCAATTCAATACTATCTTTCGTGTTATTACATGCAACATGGTTGATAACTGTTAATTTACCTTTGGCAACTTCCATAACAGCTTCAATAATTTGTTTACGATCTTCTACACTTTGGTAAATACATTCACCTGAAGAACCATTTACATAGATACCTTTTACACCTTTGTCAATGAAATATTGCACCAGAGATTTTACACGTTCTTGGCTAATTTCACCATTTTCATCATAGCAAGCATAAAATGCAGGAATAACGCCTTTGTATTTAGTTAAATCTTTCATCAGATTTCTCCTTTATATTGTTTTTTATTTGATGACATTAATAAATCGCTGAGCAATTTCTTTTGGACGTGTAATCGCTCCACCAATGACAACACTGGTAACACCTAAACTATAAGCTTTTTTTAATTGTTCTGGATAATGAATTTTTCCTTCGGCAATTACCGGAATATTAAAATCAGCCAATTTTTTCATTAGTTCAAAATCAGGCTCATCTGATTGTACACTTGTACTTGTGTACCCTGATAATGTTGTACCAACAAAATCAACGCCTGATTTAAATGCATAGAGACCTTCATCAAAATTACTTACATCCGCCATCAATAATTGATTAGGATATTTTTCTTTTATTTTTTTGATAAATTCACTGACAACTAAGCCATCATATCTTGGTCTTAAAGTTGCATCAAATGCAATGACTGTTGTTCCGCATTCTACAAGTTCATCTACTTCTTTCATCGTAGCAGTAATATATGGTTCTTGAGGTGGATAATCTCTTTTGATAATTCCAATTATTGGTAAATCTACTACTTTCTGAATTGCTTTAATATCACGCACAGAATTTGCGCGAATGCCCACTGCTCCTGCCTCTAAAGCTGCTTTAGCCATAAAAGGCATCAAGCTAAATTCTTCATTATAAAGGGGTTCACCGGGTAAAGCTTGACAAGAAACAATGACTCCACCATGGACTTGACTTATAAATTTTTCTTTAGTCCAAATTTGGCTCATTTTATTATTCCTCCTTATGGATAATAGTTTGATTGTAATAATATTGTCTCTCTGGACTTTCCAGATAATGAGAGAATAAGCAGTCTGTAATTAAAAGTATTGGAAACTGAGGTGATATGCGATTGCCATACGAGAGATGATTGATCGAAGCTAATAACAATAATTCGTCAAAGAAACAATCTTCTTCGTCAAAATTTCTTGTAGTCATTAAAACTGTTTTAGCGCCTTTATCCGCAGCTTTTTGAAGACCTTCTAGTACAATATCAGTTTGACCTGAAATAGATGCTCCAATGACGAGGCAATTTTCATTAAGTAATAAGCTATTCCACAAAATCATATCCTCGTCTGATAATACTTCACCAATGACTCCGAGACGCATAAATCTCATCTTCATTTCTTGTAAAGCAAGAACAGAACTTCCTTCACCATAAAGATATACACGCTCAGCAGTTTCTATCATCTCAGCAATACGCTCAAGTTGAACTTCATCAAGAACCGTGTAAGTTTTTCTCAACATTTCTTCATAGTCGGATAAAACTTTTTCTGTAGCCTCTGTATACAATGCTAACTTTTCTTTCTCACGAATCATCTCTTGGTATTTGAAAATGAATTGTCTAAAACCTTTAAAACCACATTTTTTCGCAAATCGAGTCAATGTTGCTTTGGATACATTAAGGCTTTCGCACAATGCCTCACATGAATAATTATTAAGAGGTTGCTGTTTTAAGAAGAATTTAGCAATGTCTTTTTCAGAATATGCCATATTTGGTAAGTTAGCTTCTATCATTGGAATTAGTTCTTTTTGTAGTAACATATGAGCTCTCCTTTGTTAAAGTAAACGTTTACATTCTTTATTCTAACACTTATTTTTTTTTTTTTCAATATTTTTCATGATTTAGAAACTAGTTTCCAATTTCTTTCATTTCATAACAGAACAACAAATATAAAGATATAACAATTTTTTATTCTTTATATTTGTATTTTATGCCTTTTAAGAACATTTCTCGACGTAGATATGCTCATATATACATGTTTTATTAATTTATATTTTTATTTTATTATTTCTTTCGAAATTTCTATACAACATTTTATTTCTAAAAAAATAGAAAAAATGTTCCTAGTTTCTTTATTTTATGCTGTTAATACATTTTTGTTTCCGAATTAAAAATAATCCTATAAAAACTACTGATTTATGAGATAAATCAGAACACCTATTTTAAAAAAGCATCAAACTATAAACTAGTAGGTTCCACACTAAATGTAGCCCCATACTGCCCCATAAGTCAGATTTATAGCGTACAAGCCCTAAAAACATCCCAAGTGAAACATACAAACACCAAGCTAGAATGGTTCCTGGATGATGAGCTAAAGCGAACAAAACACTTGTCAACGCAATTCTGATATCTAATTTTTTGACCAAGTTCCATAAAATTTCTCGATACAAAAATTCTTCAACCATACTCGCATTGATTAAGAACAATAAAAATGAAAACCAAGGAACTTGATGTTGAAGCCCAATTAAGTTTACTTGATTCGTGCTTCCTTGAGCATGAATCAGACTAAAACATAGACTTATAATCAGTAGGCTAACGAATCCAATACCAATCCATTTCATCCTAGATTTCATACTGACCTTATGCGCTTTTTTACGTTGACCATATATCCATAAAAATGAAATGAGTGATGCACCATAGAGAATCTGTAGTATAGTTAACTCACCGATACAAAAAAATTTCAGTAAGTATAGAGATACCAATAGGACATTTACTTGTTGAAATATATAAACTGGAATTATTCTTTTCATAGTTACCTCCGAAATAAATCTTCATAATCTAAATCTAATACCTGCACAATCCTTTCTACCCATGGACTTTGAGGCATTCGTTGTTCCATCTTATAGTGGCGAATCTTTTGATACAAACGATTCAATTCACTTGGATAGTGAAACTCTCCCACAAACATTTTTCTGGTTAACTCAATCCAGCTGATATTTCTTTCAGCCAAAATAATGGACAAGTTCTCCCAAAATCGTTCAGCCATATTGCTTCTCCTTTAGTTAGATAAATAATGTGTTTGTTCCATGTAAATCAATTGTTTCGTATCTCTTGGCAATAGAGCTCTAGCCTCTTCCAAATTCAGATTTGGATAAACTCGCTTATTTGAAACCGCAAGAGGAAGTCTGATGGTTAGTTCAGGATTTTTTAAAATCATCTCAACGAAATCCGTTAATCTTAGATTGTCACGGTTCTTAAATCGTAATAAATTTGGGGATAAAAACTCAAAACAATCTGAAGAATAGCTCATCATCTCAATTAATTTTTCCTTTGTTATTTCAGAAATCGAATGACAAGATACCTCGATACCGTAGTTTTGAAAGAAATCTAAAAGAAGTTGATTTCTATGGTTATTTTTACTTAGATAGAGATCAATCATGGGAGACCTCCAACAGATTCGGTTCCATTTGATATTCTGAAACGATTAAGGAATCTAATAAATTGGAGAAGTTAATTGATTTCTTGTCTTCATCATAAGCTTTTACAGTTACTTGGGTTGTAAGTATTCCCTCTTTTCCCTCAGCTCGATAGCCTTGCCCATATAAAACAAAAACAAGATTCTGATTATCATCTACCAATGCATCAACTCCGTTCTTTATATCCTGACTTTCAAGGAATTCCATAATGTTTTGAAGATAAGATTCATAAAATAGTGGGTAATTATGTTTTTTATGGTAATCATCTAAAAATGTCACCTCAAACTCACATGGATAATTGGGCATCAAAAA
>NZ_KV794524.1:0-644 GCF_001808785.1 Streptococcus sp. HMSC077D04
CGTGCCTCACCTGTTATCTTTAACATGTTATCCTGACTCGGATCAACTGTTCCACATTTGACCATATCTGACCTCATAACTAATTCTTCTAAATAGAGTTTCTGGTTTTCAGTTAACTCACTCTCAATAGGGATAATATGAGCTTCTGGAACAGGTAAATCCAACATATCTTGTGTTTGAATGTCGGCTGTTTCTTTATAGATTTTCATCAACTCAGGTAGATTGACAAACTTTTTAAATCGTTTCTTAGGTTGGTACTTATCCCCTGTAGGAGCTAATTCCATAGAGTTTTGAATTTCTCCAAAAGCACCTACCCAAGAGTCAAAATAATCAACTTGATAGCGTTTTAAGATATCTGGTTGAATATAGTTCATCATAGTATATAACTCACTAATAGAATTGGAAACAGGTGTTCCTGTCGCAAAGACAATATTTTTAAAATCATGTTCTTCCTGAATCTGTCGAACCTTCATTTCCATATCCACGTTCTTCTTAGAGGTTGTATTGGTAATCCCTGCTACATTTCCAAGTCCAGTAATTGGACGAATATTTTTAAAGTGATGTGCTTCATCCACAAAGAGAAAATCAATTCCTAAGTTCTCAAAATCAATAAAACTATCACGATTAAAGCGTTGGAGTTCTTC
>NZ_KV794525.1:0-305 GCF_001808785.1 Streptococcus sp. HMSC077D04
AAATTTTTCCCTACTAAAAAGGTCTTTGTGACCACTAAGAAAGATTTTGTGAAGGCGAGAAGAAAACAATTTGTATCACGTATTATTACAGGAGATTACGATGCCATTGTCATTGGGGATTCTCAATTTGAAAAGATCCCTGTCAGTAAAGAAAGACAGATGAATTATATCGAGGATAAACTTAATGAACTACGAGAGATTAAAACACATTCTGAAAATAAGTATACCGTTAAAGAAGCAGAGCAATCAATAAGTGGTCTAGAGAAACAATTGGAAGAACTCCAACGCTTTAATCGTGATAGTTT
>NZ_KV794526.1:0-677 GCF_001808785.1 Streptococcus sp. HMSC077D04
AAAGCTTTTTTAGAAAAAGAAGAGATTCCTTTGGCCATCGCTTGGCAAGGGGATTCTCTTCATTTCTACACGAAAGACCGTTCGATTCTAGACAATCATTTAGACCATCTGTTAGAAAAAATGGTTAATGATCCAGAGAAATTAGCTGATTTTACAATGGATAAGTCATTAGACGATGCAATTGATGAGGCTAAATCCCAAATTACTTTTAGACAAGAAGGGGCCGTCAAACAGAAAGAGATGGTGAGATGATGTACAGTGGAAAGAAATTCCTATTATTCTCACTGTTAGGTATCTTACTAGGCTATCTTTTTCATCGTTTGACGCTTTTATATGATTCCTATACTGGAAATACCTTAGATAAATGGACTCATCTTCTAATGGAAGGTCAAGATGAAGTTCTTCAGTCTCCATGGAATGTTTCCTTTACTGGAAAATCAAGTGCTTTTTTTCTACTAGGCTTTGTGATGATGTTGCTGGTCTATCTCTATCTAGAGACTGGTAAAAAACAATACCGAGAAGGAGTAGAATACGGTAGTGCCCGTTTTGGAACTCTAAAAGAAAAGAAGTTTTTTTACGGTAAGGAATTTTCTCATGATACAATCTTAGCCCAAGATGTTCGTCTAACTTTGTTAGATAAAAAGCCACCCCAATATGATAGAAATAAGAATATTGCG
>NZ_KV794527.1:0-51641 GCF_001808785.1 Streptococcus sp. HMSC077D04
TTAATCCCTTCAGAAACAACAGAAGGAAAAGTGGGAGATGAGTACTCTACAAGTGGAAAAGTTATTCCAGGACACCTACTAGTTCGTGTTGAAGGAGAAGCAAAAGGTAAGATTGGAAAAGACGGTTCAACAGTAACATACGTGTACAAACCAATCGGATCATGGATTCCAAACATCCCAGGACAACCAACAAGCCCAATCAAGTATCCAAACGATCCAGCAGATCCAACAAAACCAGGACAACCAACAGAAGTGTTACCATACGTTCCAGGATTCACTCCAGAAGATAAAGATGGCAACCCACTTAAACCAGTTGATCCGAAAGATCCATCAAAAGGATATGTAGTACCAAACATCCCAACAGATCCAAGTCAAGATACAGTAATTAACTATGTTCCAAATCCTAGGGAAGTAGAAAAACCTGCTAAACCAGCTCAACCTTCTAAACCTTCTAAACAAGAAACACCTAAATATGTTGAAGGTCAAAAAGAGTTGCCTAACACAGGTACAGAAGCTAGCGCTAGTCTAGCATCGCTCGGACTTCTTGGAGCACTAGGAGGGTTTGGACTTCTTGCTCGTAAGAAAAAAGAAGATTAAATCTAATTAGATTTTCTAATAAGAATAAGGAGTTGGATGGAATATCCGCTCCTTTTTCTTATAGTTTGAAACTATAGGATTGCCTAGGAAAGAAGTGTTAGAGGGGACTAACAGTTTTTGGTATAATGGAAGATATTTGAAAGAAAAGAGAAGTGATATGACACAGATTATTGATGGGAAGGCTCTAGCAGCTAAGTTACAAGGACAGCTGGCTGAAAAGACTGCAAGATTAAAGGAGGAGACAGGTTTAGTACCTGGTTTGGTGGTGATTTTGGTTGGGGACAACCCTGCCAGCCAAGTCTACGTTCGAAATAAGGAACGTTCTGCCCTTGCAGCTGGTTTTCGTAGTGAAGTAGTCCGAGTTCCAGAAACCATTACCCAAGAGGAATTGTTAAACTTGATTGCCAAATACAATCAAGATTCAGAATGGCACGGGATATTGGTCCAGTTACCATTGCCAAAACATATTGATGAAGAGGCGGTTTTATTAGCCATTGACCCAGAAAAGGATGTCGATGGTTTTCATCCGCTAAACATGGGGCGTCTTTGGTCAGGTCATCCAGTCATGATTCCTTCGACACCTGCAGGGATTATGGAAATGTTCCATGAATATGGGATTGACTTGGAAGGTAAAAATGCGGTCGTCATCGGTCGTTCCAATATCGTCGGAAAACCCATGGCCCAGCTTCTTTTGGCAAAGAATGCTACAGTGACTTTGACTCACTCACGGACTCATAATCTTGCCAAGGTGGCTGCTAAAGCAGATATTCTGGTGGTAGCAATCGGTCGTGCCAAGTTTGTGACTGCTGACTTTGTTAAACCTGGAGCAGTTGTCATTGATGTTGGGATGAATCGCGATGAAAATGGGAAGCTATGTGGTGATGTTGATTATGAGGCAGTTGCCCCACTTGCTAGCCACATCACACCAGTTCCTGGAGGTGTAGGTCCTATGACCATTACCATGCTGATGGAGCAAACTTATCAAGCAGCACTTCGGACATTGGATAGAAAATAGGAAAAAAGAAGGTAGAATAATGTTTTACCTTCTTTTTATATAATGCAGTCTAAAATGATATGAGTCCATAAACTATAAATTTGAAGTATGAAAATGCTATTAATAGAATGAAATTTGTATTGGAAAGAGTCTAGAATAGAAAGCTACTTTCATTGCACTTATTTCTTTTGAATGAACTTATCTTGCATACCATTTTGTTAGGTTAAATTGATGGAAAATGATTGCAATTTTAGGTGTGTTTTGATATATTTAATATATAAAATATATTATCGAACTTGGTACGTGTTTGTGTATTCAGAAGGAGGTCGTTTTTCAAAATAAAGTAAGCGCTTACTTTGTATCAAGAAAAAGAAATGAGGATTTTAATGAACAAAAGACTTTTTGATAAACGTTGTCATTATAGCATTCGTAAATTTGCAATAGGTGCGGCATCTGTAATGATTGGGGCTAGTATATTTGGCATTTCAGCTGTACAAGCTGAGGAAGTGGCTTCATCCAATACTCAAACAGGAGAAACAACTGTTCATCAAGCTCAGCCTTTAGATAAGCTTCCCGATGATGTGGCAGCTGCTATCGCAAAGGCTGATGAGAATGGTGGGCGTGAGTTTGTAAAACCAAAAGCTGAATCGGAAGGAGGAAAAGTTACTAAGGATACAGAACCTACTAAACCTGCTAATGAGGGTAGTCATGAATTAGCTAGCCCTAAAGTGGAAACTCCAAATAAAGTAGAAGAAGGAACCAAGGCTGAGGACAAACAGAAATCTGAAGAGGCAAATCCAAAGCCTGTTGAATCTGCATCAACATCTGGAACAGAACTGAAAGAGGATTCTAAAAAAAATTCTGAAAAGGACCAAGTGAAAGCAGACACAGAGATCAAACCTTCTTCTGAAAAATCGCAAGCACTATCTGGAGAGTCAAACAAAGCTGAAGTTGAAAAGGAAAAACAACTATTATCGGATCGAAAACAAGATTTTAATAAAGATTGGTATTTTAAACTAAATGCCCAAGGAGATTTTTCAAAAAAAGATGTGGATGTTCATGATTGGTCTAAATTGAATCTTCCACATGATTGGAGCATTTATTTTGATTTCGACCATAAGTCTCCCGCGCGTAATGAAGGTGGCCAGTTAAATGGTGGAACAGCCTGGTATCGTAAGACTTTCACATTAAATGAAGCAGACAAGAATAAGGATGTTCGTATCAATTTTGATGGGGTTTACATGGATTCAAAGGTCTATGTAAATGGTAAATTTGTAGGACATTATCCAAGTGGCTATAATCATTTTTCATATGATATCACAGAATTTTTAAACAAGGATGGTAGTGAAAATTCAATTACTGTTCAAGTGACCAATAAGCAACCAAGTAGTCGTTGGTATTCAGGAAGTGGAATTTATCGTGATGTAACTCTTAGTTATCGTGATAAAGTCCATGTTGCCGAAAATGGTAATCATATCACTACTCCAAAACTTGCCGAGCAAAAAGAAGGGAATGTTGAAACACAGGTTCAAAGTAAGATTAAAAATACGGATAAGAAGGCTGCTAAAGTCTTTGTGGAACAACAGATTTTCACTAAGGAAGGCAAGGTTGTCTCAGAATTAGTTCGCTCTGAAACGAAGAATTTAGCAGAAAATGAAACTGCAGATTTCAGACAAACAATCCTAGTTAATAAACCAACTCTTTGGACGACAAAAAGTTATCATCCTCAACTGTATGTTTTGAAAACAAAGGTTTATAAAGAAGGTCAACTAGTTGATGTAACAGAAGATACATTTGGTTACCGTTATTTTAATTGGACTGCTAAGGATGGTTTCTCTCTGAATGGTGAACGCATGAAATTCCACGGAGTAAGTATTCACCATGACAATGGAGCCTTGGGTGCAGAAGAGAATTATAAGGCTACTTATCGGAAATTAAAACTCCTGAAAGATATGGGGGTTAACTCTATTCGAACAACCCACAATCCAGCTAGTCCTCAGTTGCTTGATGCTGCAGCTAGTTTAGGTCTTTTGGTTCAAGAGGAAGCTTTTGATACTTGGTATGGTGGCAAGAAGACTTACGACTATGGACGGTTCTTTGATCAAGATGCAACTCATCCTGAAGCTAAGAAGGGTGAGAAGTGGTCTGATTTTGATCTTAGAACAATGGTAGAACGTGATAAGAACAATCCGTCTATCGTCATGTGGTCTCTTGGAAATGAGGTAGAAGAGGCAAATGGTAGTCCTCGTTCTATCGAGACAGCTAAACGTCTGAAGGCTATTATCAAGGCAATTGATACTGAACGTTATGTCACCATGGGTGAGAATAAATTTAGTCGTGCAGCAACAGGTGATTTCTTAAAAGTTGCAGAAATCATGGATGCTGTCGGTATGAACTATGGTGAACGTTTTTATGATGCGGTTCGTAGAGCGCATCCAGACTGGCTTATTTATGGTTCTGAAACCTCTTCAGCTACTAGAACGCGTGATTCTTATTACAATCCTGCTCAAATCCTTGGACACGATAACCGTCCAAATCGTCACTATGAACAATCTGATTATGGTAATGACCGTGTTGGGTGGGGAAGAACAGCTACTGAGTCATGGACTTTTGACCGTGATCGTGCTGGCTATGCTGGACAATTTATCTGGACAGGTATTGATTATATTGGGGAACCAACTCCATGGCATAACCAAGATAATACACCTGTGAAGAGTTCTTACTTTGGTATCATTGATACGGCTGGTTTACCGAAGAATGATTTTTACCTTTACCGTAGTGAATGGTATAGTGCTAAAGAAAAGCCAACTGTCCGAATTTTACCGCATTGGAACTGGACTGAAGAGACTCTTAAGGATCGCAAGATGCTGGTCGATGGAAAGGTTCCAGTTCGTACCTTCTCAAATGCTGCAAGTGTCGAATTGTTCTTAAATGGTGAGTCGCTTGGTAAAAAGGAATTTACTAAGAAAAGGACAGAAGATGGACGTCCATATCATGAGGGGGCTAAACCAAGTGAATTGTATCTTGAGTGGCTTGTAAAATATCAACCAGGCACACTGACTGCGATTGCTCGAGATGAAAATGGTAACGAAATTGCGCGTGATAGTGTGACAACTGCAGGTGAACCAGCAAGAGTTCGTCTGACTAAAGAAGAGCATGTTATCACTGCAGATGGGAAAGACCTATCCTACATCCATTACGAAATTGTTGATGGCGATGGGAATGTGGTTCCGACAGCGAATAATCTTGTTCATTTCAATCTTCATGGTCAGGGACAAATTGTTGGTGTGGATAATGGAGAACAAGCTAGCCGTGAGCGCTACAAAGCTCAAGCGGATGGAACATGGCAAAGACGTGCTTTCAATGGTAAAGGAGTTGTCATTGTAAAATCAACAGAAAAAGAAGGTAAATTTACTCTTTATGCAGATTCTGCTGGCTTGACATCTGATAGCGCAACGGTCGCAACTGTGTCTGGTAAGAAAGAAAACCGTCACTTTGTAGCCTTTGCTCCTGTAAAAGCAACAACTGACGTGACTACAAATCCTGAATTGCCTCAAACAGTAACAGCTATTTATAGCGACGGTAGTGTTGAGGAAAAGACTGTAACATGGGATGTGCCAGCTGACTTGCTTACAAGCGCAGGTGAGAAAAAAGTATCTGGACGTGTAGAAGGTTTGGAAACCAGAGCTGAGGCACTTGTAAAAGTGATTGCCTTAGATAGATGGTTACCAAAAGTTGCTACAGTACCAGTTGGTACAACTGCAGCAGATTTGGATAAAACAGTCACAGCTGTTCTGACAGATGGTAGTTTGATCGATACAGATGTTGTTTCTTGGACTTTGAAAGATCCTGCTGCTTTGACCAAGGAAGGAGGACGTACGGAAGCTACTGGTAAATTAGTAGATGATGGCCATGAAGTTACGGCAACCTTTATCGCAAGCAGTAAGGAAACAACAAGTAGCATTACAGGACTTACTGTTGAGGATAAAGCTCTTGAGAACTTCGAGTCTGGCAAGACTTATTACCGTGTATCCCTTCCTTACACTGGAACAATTCCAAGTGTTGGGGCTCAGACTACTGGTTATCAAGTAACTGTTCAGCAAGCTTCTGCTGATAATGGTTATCAGGCCTCGGTCTTCTTGAGTGACCAAAAGGGTGACTTGGTTCAAACTTACCTAATTCAGTTTGTTAAGGAAGCTCCTGCCTTGAAACGTTTAGAAGTAGTTGTGGAAGGAAAAGAAACTGCTACTGAAGATCAGGTCTTAACTTATCGTGTCATTGGTAGTTATGAGGATGGTTCTCAAACAGAATTTTCAGCTTCAGATATTCACCTAGAAGCTAAATCATCTGATGGTGGGCATCTTGAGGTAAATGGTCAGAATCTATTGCTCTATACTAAGGGAAGAGTGGCTTTGACACCTCGAATTGATAATCAAACAGCGAAAACAGAATCTGTAACTACTGAAGTAGTGATTAAAGAAAATAAAGTCAGCAAGAAGATTGTGAAACTTCATCCTGTATCTATTTCTACAGACATTAATCAGCAACCGAATCTACCTAAAGAAGTTGGGGCAGAATTTGATAAGGGCTTGCCACGCAAAGTATCTGTAACTTGGGACAAGGTAGATGAAAAAGAATTGGGTCGCTATCATAGCTTTACCCTTAAAGGACATGTAGAAGGCACAGACATTGAAGCTCAAGCAACGGTGACAGTTGAAGGCTTACAAGTTGCAGAGGAAGTCAGCCTCACAGTACCTAAGGGTGAGACAGTTCAATTGCCAGCTAATGTTCGTGCTTACCATTCTAACGGAACAACTATCTACAAAGATGTGGTTTGGGAACAGGTTCCAGCCAACTTTAGTCAAACTGAAGGGGTCTATGAAATCAATGGTCGTTTAGTAGGTAGCAATCTTACAACTAAAGCTCATGTTCGAGTGTCTAGTCAAGTGGTTGCTGGAAATAATATCTCTAAACAATGGACAGGTTCGCAATTGCCAGCTGCCATTGTGTCCAATACAGGAGGAGATGATTCAGCTAATACCTTGAACGACCTGACTGTGTCAAGAACGCCAACAGATGCTAAAAATAGATGGACTACTTGGAGAACAAATACTGATAATGACTGGGCTTCTATCTTGTTTGGTAATTCAGGAGATTTGACGAAACGTTTTGTCAACAATTTGTCGGTTGATTTCTATACTGATGGAGCAATTGGTCTTCCAAAAGAATATGTAGTTGAATATTATGTAGGTAAAGAAATTCCAGATTTACCAAGTGATGTCAGCAATGCTCAGCGTGATACTAATCATCCATTTAATAATCCATCCAACTGGAAGGCAGTTGAAAACTTACATGCTCCAAGCCAGCTATCTGCAACTCAAACCAATCACTTTACCTTTGACAAGGTAGAAACCTATGCTGTTCGTCTTCGAATGAAAAAGGCTGAAGGTACTGCAGGAGTTGGTCTGACAGAGCTAACTGTCCTTGGAAACAAGGTCTTAAGTGAAACAAGTTCAGATATTTCTATCAAAGTAGATGGCAAGGATCTTGAACACTTTAATCCATCGAAAACAGATTATTATATTCCTCAATCTAGCAAAGAAATCACTGCAACAGCTAGCAACAATGGTTTGGTTACTCTTGTTCCGGCAACCAGTCCAAAAGGTGCGACACGTCTTATTTTGAAGGCTGAAGATGGCACTATTTTAAAAGAATATCGGATCTACCGTAATGATGAAAAAGATACAAGTCTACCTTTAGCAGCTGAAAATGGTGCAACTACTTTGAAGCTCGGAGATACCCTTCAACTTCCATCAGAAGTCACTGTTTATTATCCAACTTCAACTACTTGGACTACAGCTAAACTTGCAGTGAAGTGGGATGCTATTCCTCAACATGCAACAGAGCATGAGGGAACATTTGAAATTACTGGTCATGTCATTGGTACAAATCTAACCACTAAAATGCAGGTGACAGTTGTTTCTAAAGGAAATCAAGTCATTTCAGAAAATCCAAGCAACAATGAAACGGATTCTAAAGCCTTTGCTTCAACAACGAACGATACACAAGCAGCTTCACATGATCGAATTTTCTATATCAATGATGGAAAATACAATGAAGAAGGACGTTGGACAAACTGGTCTCGTACTCCGAAAAATCAAGAAACTTCTGTCGGACTACTCTTTAAGAAGGACGGTAAAATTGCCTCCCAATCTATTGGAAAAGTAGCCATTCAGTTCTTTAAAGATAGTGGAACAGATGCCCCAGAGAAAATGGTTCTAGAAAGATATATTGGTCCTGCCTTTACAGAACCAAGTACGATTTCTCGTTATGAAGAAAATGCTGATCATCCATTCAACAAGGCAGAAAATTGGGCACCAATTTCTTACAAAGCTTCTGGAGAATTAGTAGCTGGCAAACCAATCGAGTTTAACTTTGATCCGGTTCAAACAACAGCTATTCGTGCTCGAATGACTCGTAAGTCTACTACTAATGGTCTAGCACTTGTAGAATTTACAGCCTACTCTGCAGGCAAGGGAGCAGAAGTCGAAACACCATCAGCGACTATTTCGATCGATGGAAAAGCATTGGAAAACTTTGATCCAAATGTGACAGAGTACACCCTAACAACAATGGGAACTAAACCAAAAGTCACTGCGACAACTAGTGGACATGGAGTAGTCACAATAGTGGATCATGGAAATACAAATCTTCCAACACTTGTTCGTCTTGTTTCCAAAGATGGAAATCTGGTGAAAGAATATCGTTTACACTTTAAGTCTACCTTCCAAACAACACCGACAGAAGGCGTTAAGAACTTAGTAGCAGAAACTCCAAGTTTAGAAATTGAAAAGACTCCACTTCCGTTTAAAGAAGTTATTCGTGAAAACCCTGAACTTGCTCAAGGTCAACGTCGTGTAGTTTCTGAAGGACAAGCTGGAGAAAAAGTTGACTATATTCAAGTATCAGGAACTAATAGAACTCTTGTTCATTCTGAACAAAGAAAAGCTCAAAATCGTATTATCGAGGTAGGAGTAAAACCATTTATTTCAAATAGTAAGGGTGAGGAACCTGCGCCAGTCAATGAAGTTCCAGAATTCAAAGGCAGTGCTAACTTTGTAGAAGCGGCAGTAAACGAAGTTCCAGAATTCAAAGGTGGTGCTAACTTTGTAGAAGCAGCAGTAAACGAAGTTCCAGAATACACAGGAATTCTAGCCACAGTAGGAGATCAAGTAGTACCAAGTGTTGAGAAACCTGAATTTAAGGGTGGTGTTAATGCTGTAATGGCTCTAGAACATAAACTTCCAGAGTACCGTGGTATTCTAGCTACAGTAGGTAATCAACCAGCACCGACAGTAGAAAAACCAGAGTTTAAACTAAGTTCGTTAGAAAAAGCTCAGACTCCAGAAGTACCAGTTCAAGTTGCCAAGGAAGACAAGAGATTGCCAGAAACTGGTGAAAAACAGTCAGAAACAGCTATTTTCTTGGCAGGTGTTACCTTGGCCTTATCAGCAGCTTTATTAACTGCAAAACGCAAAGAAGACTAGTCTATGCGCCTAATACCATTCTATTTGTATAGATTGGTAGAAGATAAAAAATGAATCGATAAATGAGTCGAATAGATGGAGAGGACCAATTAGGCCTCTCCGTCTTTACTAGTGAAAATGGAATCGTTTACTTTCGTGTTGGGACGAAAGGAGAGTAGAGGGGCTTTGTCCCCTCTTTTTCTATATGAACGAAGAGATTTATATTTAAGATGCAAGGTGGATAGACTTTATAGTATAATGAATAGAGAGGAAAAAACAATGAAAGTGATTGAGCAAGCATTATTAGAAAAAGTCATTATTGAACGTTCTCGTACCAGTCATAAAGGAGACTATGGCCGTCTACTGTTGCTTGGTGGGACTTATCCTTATGGTGGTGCTATCATCATGGCTGCTTTGGCGGCTGTTAAAAGCGGTGCTGGTTTGGTGACCGTTGGAACAGATAGGGAAAATATCTCAGCTTTGCATAGTCATTTACCAGAATCTATGGCCTTTTCTCTTCAAGACCAGCAATTGTTAAAAGAGCAGTTGGAGAAGGCAGAAGTTGTCTTGCTGGGGCCTGGTTTACAAGACGATACTTTTGGAGAAAATCTAGTCAAACAGATTTTTGCCAGCTTAAAAAAGAATCAGATTTTGATTGTAGATGGTGGTGCCCTGACCATTCTTGCTAGAACAAGTTTGTCATTTCCATCTAACCAGCTTATCCTAACTCCCCACCAAAAAGAATGGGAAAAGCTGTCTGGTATTGCTATTGAAAAGCAAAATGAAGATGCAACGGCTAGTGCCCTAACTTCCTTCCCTCAAGGAACAATTTTGGTAGAGAAAGGTCCAGCTACTCGTATTTGGCAAGTTGGCCAATCTTATTATTACCAGTTACAAGTTGGCGGTCCCTATCAGGCGACTGGGGGAATGGGAGATACTCTGGCTGGGATGATTGCAGGATTTGTAGGCCAATTCCGACAGGCCAGTCTCTACGAACGTGTGGCAGTGGCAACCCATCTTCATTCAGCCATAGCCCAAGAACTATCTCAAGAACATTATGTGGTCTTGCCGACGGAAATCAGCTCTTATCTGCCCAAAATAATGAAAAAAATATCTCAAAAAGGCACCTGATGGCTTCAGGCGCCTTTATATCTTTTAGAAAAATCCTTTAATCTTTCCAACGAGGCCATCTAGACCTTCAGAACTAGAAATCAACTGCTGAGCTTGAGAGAAGTATTCTCCAAGCTGTTCTTGATTTTCTGCAACAAATGTTTTTGCAGCTTCGAAATCTTTTGTTTCGATTAGCTCTTTTACTTGATTAAACAAATCTAATGGGTTCATCCTATTTCTCCTTTTCTGTATAATACTATTCAAACATTTTATAAAAATTTTTTCAAGCAAAGAGATTTTTCTATCGAAGTTGAGGGGTGTCAAACAGGGCTTTTTTTGATATAATTTTTAATGATGAATTCGAGAAATGATCGGTATGTGGTTGTTGATTTAGAGGCCACTAGCACCGGAAGCAAGGCAAAAATTATTCAAGTGGGTATTGTGGTGATTGAAAATGGCGAAATCGTCGATCAGTATGGGACGGATGTCAATCCTCATGAGCCCTTGGATTCTCATATAAAAGAATTGACAGGTTTGACTGATCAACGGTTGGCAGTTGCTCCAGAGTTTTCACAGGTAGCTGGAAGGATTTTTGAACTGGTCAAGGATGGTGTTTTTGTCGCGCACAATGTACAGTTTGATGCAAATCTTCTGGCAGAGTACCTATTCTTTGAAGGTTATGAATTGAGAACTCCACGAGTAGATACCGTTGAGTTAGCACAGGTTTTGTACCCTCAGTTTGAAAAGTACAATCTCGGCATTCTCTGTCAAGAGTTAGGGATTAAGTTAGACCACGCCCACACCGCTCTCTCTGATGCACAAGCAACAGCAGAGCTTTTGCTTTTTATGCGTCAAAAACTTTTTCAGTTACCAAAAGGACTTTTAGAAACCTTGTTAAATCTTGCGGATAACCTCCTTTATGAAACTTATTTAGTGATTGAAGAAGTATATCAGCGACAGTCCCTCCTTTCTTCTCACGATTTGATGGAGTTCCATGGACTCTTTCTAAGAAAGAAAAGTCAGTCTTTAAAACCACGTAAGCTATCAAAGGATTTCACTAAAAATATGTCCTTGTTAGGCTTGGATGAACGTCCTCAGCAAGTTGAATTTGCAGAAAAAGTTGAGCAGTTATTAAAAGAACAGAAAACCGCATTTATTCAAGCCCAAACGGGTCTTGGAAAGACTTATGGTTATCTACTACCAGCTTTGAGCATGGAAAGTGAAGGGGGCATCCTTGTAAGTGTTCCTACCAAAATTCTTCAAAATCAAATTATGCAAGAAGAAGGAAGGCGATTAAAAGATACTTTTCATATTGATATTCATAGTCTTAAGGGACCTCAAAATTATTTGAAACTCGATAATTTTTATAAAGTACTTCATAGGCCAGAGTCTAACCGCCTATTCACACGCTTTAAAATGCAAGTCTTGATTTGGTTAACAGAGACAGAAACAGGTGACTTAGATGAAATCGGGCAGCTGTATCGTTATCAACATTTTCTAGCTGAACTTGTACATGATGGAAAACTTTCAAAAAAAAGTTTATTTAGTTCTGAGGACTTCTGGCAACGTAGCCAAGATAGGGCTAAATCGAGTCGCCTTTTGTTAACCAATCACGCTTATCTGGTAACACGTTTAGAGGACGATCCAGAGTTTGTCAACAATCGCTTGGTAATCATAGATGAGGCTCAAAAAATGCTGATTGCCCTTGAAAACCTCGCCCAAGAGTCTTATCTCCTCGAGTCTCTAGTAACACAAGTTCAAAAGTCCTTGGAAACAGAAAAAGATCTTATTCAGAGACGGTTGCTTGAGAGTATCGGGTTTGAATGTCGCTATTTGATAGATCAGTTTTACTCAGGACTTAAGAATGACAAGTGGTTGGATTCTCTTGAAAACTTACGCCAGCATTTTTCTGAGTTAAATCTTCCCGAGTATAGAGATATGACGCGCTTTTTTACATCAGACCGTGAATTTTGGCTGGCAACAGCTGAGAAGTCTAGTAAGGATGTCTTAATCTGCTCAAGTAAAAAAGGCCGCTTTCTACTAGCAGATTTATTGCCAGAAGATTGCAGAGTGCTTGGCGTATCTGCCACTCTTGAAATCAGTAATAGAGTTTCTTTAGCGGACTTATTAGGATTTACTGAAGCTCCACTTATTACAGTTGAATCTTTACAACAGAAGCAACAAGAAGTTTTATTAGTAAATGATTTTCCTTTAGTAACTGAACATTCTCCTTTAGATTATGCAGAAGAGGTTACATCAGTTATCCATTCCTTACAGGCGTTTCAAGAGCCTTTGCTTGTTTTATTTACGTCTAAAGAATTACTGTTAGCAGTGTCAGATTTACTAGACCATCCTCATTTAGCCCAATATAAAAATGGGGAACCCAGTCAGCTGAAGAAACGTTTTGAAAAAGGAGAGCGACAAATATTACTTGGAACAGGAAGTTTCTGGGAGGGGGTTGATTTTTCTACCCATCCTTGCGTTATTCAAGTAATTCCTCGATTGCCTTTCCAAAATCCCCAAGAACCTTTAACACGAAAATTAAATCATGAATTGCGTCAGGAAGGGAAGAATCCTTTCTATGATTATCAGTTGCCAATGGCCATTATTCGTCTCAAACAGGCTTTGGGTAGAACAATTAGAAAAGAGGAACAAGCTTCCATTGCTGTGATACTGGATAGTCGAGTTGTTCATAAACGATATGGTAAACAGATTAGACAAGCTCTAGCTAAGGAAAGAACTATCAGAGAGGTGAATAGAAAACAGATTACCTCTACTGTTATTGATTTCCTCCAAAACAACAAAAATAAAAAATCTAAGAAAGAGAAAAGGTGAATATATGAAACGTTCTTTCGACTCTAGAGTCGATTATAGTTTGCTCCTGCCAGTATTTTTCCTACTGGTTATCGGTGTGGTGGCTATTTATATTGCCGTTAGTCATGATTATCCAAATAATATTTTGCCCATTTTAGGGCAGCAGGTCGCTTGGATTGCCTTGGGACTTGTAATTGGTTTTGTGGTCATGCTCTTCAATACAGAATTTCTTTGGAAGGTGACACCCTTTCTATATATTTTAGGCTTGGGACTTATGGTCTTACCTATCGTCTTTTATAATCCAAGTTTAGTTGCATCAACGGGTGCCAAAAACTGGGTATCGGTAAATGGTGTTACCTTGTTCCAGCCGTCAGAATTTATGAAGATATCCTATATCCTCATGTTGGCCCGTGTGATTGTCCAGTTTACCAAAAAACATAAGGAGTGGAGACGCACAATTCCGCTGGACTTTTTGTTAATTTTTTGGATGATTCTCTTTACCATTCCAGTCCTAGTTCTTTTGGCACTTCAAAGTGACTTAGGGACGGCTTTGGTTTTTGTAGCCATTTTCTCAGGAATCGTTTTATTATCGGGGGTTTCTTGGAAAATTATTATCCCAGTATTTGTGACTGCTGTAACTGGAATTGCTGGTTTCTTAGCTATTTTTATCAGCAAGGACGGTCGGGCTTTTCTCCATCAACTGGGAATGCCGACCTACCAAATCAACCGTATTTTGGCTTGGCTCAATCCATTTGACTTTGCTCAAACAACGACCTATCAGCAGGCTCAAGGACAGATTGCCATTGGAAGCGGTGGCTTGTTTGGACAGGGTTTTAATGCTTCTAATCTGCTTATTCCAGTTCGAGAGTCGGATATGATTTTCACGGTTATAGCAGAAGATTTTGGCTTTATTGGCTCCGTCCTTGTTATCGCCCTTTATCTCATGCTGATTTATCGTATGTTGAAGATTACTCTTAAATCAAATAACCAGTTCTATACCTATATTTCCACAGGTTTGATTATGATGTTACTCTTCCATATCTTTGAGAATATTGGTGCTGTTACTGGCTTGCTTCCCTTGACTGGTATTCCCTTGCCTTTCATTTCTCAAGGGGGATCGGCTATTATCAGTAATCTGATTGGTGTGGGCTTACTTTTATCGATGAGTTACCAGACCAATCTAGCTGAAGAAAAGAGCGGAAAAGTTCCATTCAAGCGGAAAAAGGTTGTTTTAAAACAAATCAAATAAGGAGAAAATCATGGTAAAAGTAGCAGTTATGTTAGCTCAGGGCTTTGAAGAAATTGAAGCTTTGACAGTTGTGGATGTTTTGCGTCGTGCAAATATCACTTGTGATATGGTTGGTTTTGAAGAGCAAGTGATGGGTTCGCATGCAATCCAAGTAAGAGCAGATCGTGTCTTTGATGGTGATTTATCAGACTATGATATGGTTGTCCTTCCTGGTGGCATGCCTGGTTCTGCACATTTGCGGGACAATCAGGCCTTGGTTCAAGAGTTGCAAAGCTTTGAGCAAGAAGGGAAGAAACTGGCAGCCATTTGTGCTGCACCAATTGCTCTCAATCAAGCAGGGCTATTGAAAAACAAGCAGTACACTTGTTATGACGGCGTTCAAGAGAAAATCCTTGATGGTCACTACGTCAAGGAAACAGTAGTGGTAGATGGTCAATTGACAACCAGTCGAGGCCCTTCAACAGCCCTTGCCTTTGCCTACGAGTTGGTGGAGCAATTAGGAGGAGACGCAGAGAGTTTACGAACAGGAATGCTCTATCGAGATGTCTTTGGTAAAAATCAGTAAAACGGATCCGTAATCTCTATAGTTTGATAAATACTAAAATATTAATCACTCTCTATAGAGTTATATTTTTTGAGAAGATGATTCGTCATCTTCTTTTTATATTTCGGTGTTTTTACTTGCGTAAAAAAATGTTTTCTAGTATAATAGTTTATTGTGAGCGAACCTCACTTACCCCTTGCAAAGTCTTGGGGTCATTAGACCAAAAGGAGGAACATATCAATGGCTAAATACGAAATTCTTTATATCATTCGTCCAAACATTGAAGAAGAAGCTAAAAACGCTTTGGTAGCACGTTTTGACTCTATTTTGACTGACAACGGTGCAACTGTTGTTGAATCAAAATCTTGGGAAAAACGCCGTCTTGCATACGAAATCAAAGATTTCCGTGAAGGACTTTACCACATCGTTAACGTTGAAGCAAACGACGATGCAGCTCTTAAAGAGTTTGACCGTCTTTCAAAAATCAACGCTGACATTCTTCGTCACATGATCGTCAAAACTGACGCGTAAGAAGGTAAACTATGATTAACAATGTTGTACTTGTAGGGCGTATGACACGTGACGCTGAGTTGCGTTATACCCCATCAAATGTAGCAGTTGCGACTTTTACTCTTGCAGTAAACCGTACATTTAAGAGTCAAAATGGCGAACGTGAGACTGATTTTATCAATGTCGTTATGTGGCGCCAACAGGCTGAAAACCTTGCTAACTGGGCTAAAAAAGGCTCACTTATCGGGGTGACAGGTCGTATCCAGACTCGTAGTTACGATAACCAGCAAGGACAACGTGTCTACGTGACAGAGGTCGTGGCTGAGAATTTCCAAATGTTGGAAAGCCGTAGTGTGCGTGAGGGTCACACAGGTGGAGCTTATTCTGCACCAACTGCAAACTATTCAGCGCCTACAAATTCAGTACCAGACTTTTCACGTGATGAAAATCCATTTGGAGCAACAAATCCATTGGATATTTCAGATGATGATTTACCATTCTAATGGACAACTAAAATTATAAAGGAGAAAAAACATGGCTCAACAACGTCGTGGCGGATTCAAACGCCGTAAAAAAGTTGATTACATCGCAGCAAACAAAATTGAATATGTTGATTACAAAGATACTGAGCTTCTTAGCCGTTTCGTTTCAGAACGTGGGAAAATCCTTCCTCGTCGTGTAACAGGAACTTCAGCTAAAAACCAACGTAAAGTAACAACAGCTATCAAACGCGCTCGCGTAATGGCTTTGATGCCTTTCGTAAACGAAGATTAAAAAAAAGACCCGGTGGGTCTTTTTTTCACGAGCTTTGAAATGAAAGAGCGAGTTGAGGTCCAGTGGACCTCTTTTTCATGATCTTGAAAATAAGAAAGCGAATTAAAGCCCGGTTGGTTTTTTTCACGAGATAGTTTTTTCTGACCTTGGCGTGCTATAATGGTAATAGAAAGAGTAAAGGTGGGTAAGTCAAAGATGAATTGTACGATTAGAAATATGATTAAGTCTGATATTGAATCCTTATCTCATGGATTTATGAATCAAGGTTGGCCCGGTAGAGAGGAGATTTTGGCTAGATATTTTCTGGAACAGGAAAGTGGTGAGAGAGAAGTCTTAGTTGCAGAGATTGATGGTGCTGTAGCGGGCTACGTTACCATTTTGCCCTCTGCTAAACATGGTCCTTTTGCAGAAGTCTATCCAGAATTATCAGATTTTAATGTGTTTGAGCCTTTTCGAAATCAAGGGATTGGGAATCAACTGCTAGAAGAAGCAGAAAAACGAGTCAAGTTTGTTTCGAGTAAGATCACTCTTGGTGTAGGTTTGCACTTAGGCTATGGCCCTGCCCAGAGATTGTATATCAAACGAGGTTATATTCCAGATGGGACAGGTGTGTGGTATAGAAATAAACCGCTAGAAATGGGTGCAAGTTGTCAAAATGATAATGATTTAGTTTTATACTTATCCAAGGACTTACAATAAAACTGGAAACTTTTTGAAAATAGGGGATTTCTCTACTTTATGGTATAATGGAAAGAGTTAGATTGAAAGAGGTAGTGAGATGGATGCCAAATTAAGATACAAGGCAAAGAAAATCAAGATTGTCTTTTTTGATATTGATGATACATTGCGGAATTCAAAGACAGGTTTTATTCCAGCTTCAATCCCAACTGTTTTTGAGCAATTACGTGGGAAAGGAATTTTGACAGGTATTGCTTCTGGACGAGGGATTTTTGGTGTCGTCCCGGAGATTCGTGAGCTCAAGCCTGACTTTTTTGTGACCTTAAATGGGGCCTATATCGAAGATAAAAAAGGTCAGGTTATTTATCAACATCAGATTGAGAAGTCAGATGTTGAGGAGTATATCTCTTGGGCCAAGCAAGAGGGAATTGAGTATGGTTTGGTTGGGAGCCATGATGCCAAGTTATCGACTCGCACCGATATGATTAGTGAAGCAATCAATCCAATTTACCCTGATTTAGATGTAGATCCTGATTTTCATGAAAAAGAAGATATCTATCAAATGTGGACTTTTGAAGATAAAGGAGATGACTTGCACTTGCCTGACAGTCTCTCTGATAAACTTCGCATGGTTCGTTGGCATCAACATTCGTCTGATATTGTGCCGATTTCAGGCTCCAAAGCGACGGGTGTGGAAAAGGTTGTGGAACACCTAGGTTTGAAACCAGAGAACGTCATGGTTTTTGGAGATGGGCTGAATGACTTGGAACTCTTTGATTATGCTGGAATCAGCGTTGCCATGGGAATTTCTCATGATAATATCAAAGAAAAAGCAGATTATATAACAAAAACACTAGAAGAAGATGGCATTTTTGATGCCTTAGAAGGATTTGGTATGGTAGAAAAAGAATTGCATTTCCCACAAGTAGACATTGAAACAGTAGAAGGCCCTCTTGCGACTATTAAGACCAATCACGGAGACTTGCGTATCAAGCTCTTCCCTGAACATGCTCCTAAAACAGTGGCTAACTTTGTTGCTCTTTCAAAAGATGGCTATTATGATGGTGTCATTTTCCACCGTATTATCAAGGACTTTATGATTCAAGGTGGAGACCCAACTGGTACTGGTATGGGTGGCGAGTCAATCTACGGTGAATCATTTGAGGATGAATTCTCAGAAGAACTTTACAACGTCCGTGGTGCCCTTTCTATGGCCAATGCTGGTCCAAATACCAACGGCAGCCAGTTCTTTATCGTGCAAAATCAACATTTGCCTTATTCTAAGAAAGAAATTGCTCGCGGTGGTTGGCCAGAACCAATCGCAGAAATCTATGCCAACCAAGGTGGAACTCCTCATTTAGACCGCCGTCATACTGTTTTTGGTCAGCTAGCTGATGAAGCGTCTTACGCTGTCTTGGATGCCATTGCTTCTGTTGAGACAGGGGCTATGGACAAGCCAGTTGAAGATGTCGTGATTGAAACAATTGAAATCGAGGACTAAGATGAAAATCGGTGATAAGCTAAAGGGCCGTATTACAGGGATTCAGCCCTACGGTGCCTTTGTTGAGCTAGAGACGGGTGATACGGGGCTGATTCACATTTCAGAGATTCGGACAGGCTTTATTGAAAATATCCAGGAAGCCTTGAAAGTCGATGAAGAGGTTCAGGTTCAAGTAGTGGATTTAGATGAATTTACAGGGAAAGCCAGCCTTTCTATCCGCACTTTGGAGGAAGAAAAGCACCAGTTTCCGAGACGGAGACGTTTTTCAAGCGACCGTTTTAACTACGGCTTTGCGCCTCTTAAACGAATGATGCCAATTTGGACCAAGGAAGCCCTTCAACATTTGAAGAATCAGAAGCACTAGTTAGAAATCTCTATCTTTTGTAATGTTAACATAAATTTGCTATAATAAGACCATGGAAGAAGAACAATTATTAAAATCAGGAGAGCGCATTAACCAGCTCTTTTCGACAGATATTAAAATCATTCAAAATAGAGAGGTTTTTAGCTATTCGGTGGATAGTGTTCTCTTGTCACGTTTTCCACGTTTTCCTAAGAAGGGCTTGATAGTGGATTTCTGCGCTGGAAATGGAGCAGTGGGGCTATTTGCTAGCACTCGTACTCAGGCACAGATTTTGGCTGTTGAGATTCAGGAGCGTTTGGCAGATATGGCTGAACGCTCTGTCCGTTTGAATGGTTTAGAAGAGCAGATGGAGGTTATCTGTGATGATTTGAAAAATATGCCTTCTCGTATACAGGGAAGTAAGGTGGATATGATTTTGTGTAATCCACCCTATTTCAAGGTGGATACTCATTCAAACTTGAACGAGAGCGAACATTATCTCTTGGCGCGACATGAAATCACGACCAATTTGCAGGAAATCTGTCGCAGTGCCCAGAGTATTCTTAAATCTAATGGGCGCTTGGCTATGGTTCATCGTCCTGATCGACTTTTAGATATCTTGAACAGCTTACAACGTCATAATCTAGCCCCTAAGCGCCTGCAGTTTGTTTATCCAAAAAGAGAAAAGGAAGCCAATATGCTTTTGATTGAGGCTATCAAGGATGGCTCGACAAGTGGCTTTAAGGTCTTGCCACCTCTCATTGTCCACAATGATGATGGTTCTTATACGCCGGAACTCGAAGAGATTTATTATGGATCATAAGGCTTACATGTACGTGCTGGAGTGTCGTGATGGATCTTACTATACAGGCTATACGACTGATGTGAAAAGACGCCTCGCTGTCCACAATAGTGGGAAGGGAGCCAAATACACACGAGCACGCTTGCCAGTCAAACTCATCTATGCTCAAGGTTTTGCCAGTAAGGAAGAAGCCATGTCGGCTGAAGCCCTTCTCAAGCGTAAGAAGAGGCCGCAGAAAGAAAGATTTTTATCTGAAAATCAAGATAGAAATTTACTCAGTTATTTTGAAGAATCGTGGGGAGTCCTTTGACTCCTCTTACTTTTGTCAAAAAGCGAAAAAAATGCTACAATAAAGAGAATAAACAAAATGAGGTATTATCATGTCTAAGATTCTAGTATTTGGTCACCAAAATCCAGACTCAGATGCCATCGGGTCATCTGTAGCCTTTGCCTACCTTGCAAAAGAAGCATACGGTTTGGATACGGAAGCTGTTGCACTTGGAACTCCAAATGAAGAAACAGCCTTTGTCTTGAACTATTTTGGTGTAGAAGCACCGCGTGTTATCACTTCTGCCAAAGCAGAAGGTGCAGAGCAAGTTATCCTAACTGACCACAATGAATTCCAACAATCTGTATCAGATATCGCTGAAGTAGAAGTTTATGGTGTTGTAGACCACCACCGCGTGGCTAACTTTGAAACTGCAAGCCCACTTTACATGCGTTTGGAGCCAGTTGGATCAGCGTCTTCAATCGTTTACCGTATGTTTAAAGAACATGGTGTAGCTGTTCCTAAAGAGATTGCTGGCTTGATGCTTTCAGGTTTGATTTCAGATACCCTTCTTTTGAAATCACCAACAACACATCCAACAGATAAAGTCATTGCTCCTGAATTGGCTGAATTGGCTGGTGTAAACTTGGAAGAATATGGTTTAGCTATGTTGAAAGCTGGTACAAACTTGGCTAGCAAATCTGCTGACGAATTGATTGACATCGATGCTAAGACTTTTGAATTGAACGGAAATAATGTCCGTGTTGCTCAAGTAAACACAGTTGACATCGCTGAAGTATTGGAACGCCAAGCAGAAATCGAAGCTGCAATGCAAGCTGCTAACGAAGCAAACGGTTACTCTGACTTTGTCTTGATGATTACAGATATCGTCAACTCAAACTCAGAAATCTTGGCTCTTGGTGCCAATATGGACAAGGTTGAAGCAGCCTTCAACTTCAAACTTGAAAACAATCATGCCTTCCTTGCTGGTGCCGTTTCACGTAAGAAACAAGTGGTACCTCAATTGACTGAAAGCTTTAATGTTTAAGATTTTGAGTGTTAATTCAAATTAGAAAAGGCTAGTTTGACTTATATCGAAAGGAGTTTCGGCTCTTTTTTTCTAGGAGTGAAGCATGTTAGAAAATGGCGATTTGATTTTTGTGAGAGATGAGTCAGATATGGGACAGGCCATCCAGACTTCCACAGGCAACTATAACCATGTTGCCATTTGTTTGGATGGGATGATTTACCACGCTAGTGGACAGGCTGGTGTTGTTTGTCAAGAACCAGCAGACTTCTTTGAGTCCAATCACTTGTACGATCTCTATGTTTACCCAGAAATGGATATCCATTCGGTGAAGGAAAAAGCTTACAAACATCTAGGAGCACCCTACAATGCTTCTTTCTATCCAGATGGAACTGGCTTCTACTGTTCTCAGTACATGGCAGAAATCCTACCGATATTTGAAACCATACCTATGAAATTTGGGGATGGGGAGCAGGAGATTAGTGATTTTTGGAGAGAGTATTACAGAGAATTAGGTCTGTCTGTTCCTTTGAACCAGCCCGGGACCAATCCCAGTCAATTGGCAGCATCGCCTCTGTTAAAAAGTAAAGAAAGGAATCTTCATGATTCAGATTTTTAATCCATCTCGTTTGACGAGACAGCCATTTTTTAGAGAATTGATCCACTATCTGGACCAGCATGATGATGTTATTTTACGGGAAATCAAGGCTCAATTTTCAGATGTGGCAGTTGATAAACTCATGGAAGAGTATATAAAGGCAGGTTTGATTCTACGAGAAAATAAGCGTTATTACCTTAATCTTCCTATGCTGGAGTCACTCGATAGTCTCGAACTGGATCAAGAGATTTTTATCAGCGAAGATAGTCCGGTCTATCAAGCCTTGTTGGAGCAGACTTTTGAGACAGAATTACGAAATCAAACCAATGCTGCTATTTTAGTTGAAAAGACGGACTTTGCGAGATCAAAAATGACTCTGTCCAATTATTTTTACAAGGTCAAACATCAGTATCCTTTGACAGAAAAACAGCAGGAACTCTATGACATTTTGGGAGATGTCAATCCTGAGTATGCTCTCAAATATATGACGACTTTTTTGCTAAAATTTCTCAAAAAAGATCAACTGATGCAGAAACGACGTGATATCTTTGTGGACAGTTTAGTAGTCTTGGGCTATATTGTCCAAAATGAAGATGGAAAGTATGAATTGGCCGTCGATTTTGATAAGGAAAGATTAACTTTCCACTTGGCCTGATTTCTTTTTTGTGAGCACATTGTTTGACTTTCCTTAGTATTCGGTATAAACTATATGTAACCGGTAACACATATCGGAATAAAACTAAAGGAGACAATCATATGTCACTTGAAAACAAATTGGAACAAGCAACAGGCGCTATCAAAGAAGGATTTGGTAAAGTTACTGGAGATGGTAAGACTGAAGCAGAAGGCGCTGTAGAAAAGACAGTTGCTAAGGCAAAAGAAGTAGTTGAAGATGCTAAAGATGCTGTAGAAGGTGCCGTTGAAGGTTTGAAAAACGCTTTTAAATAAAAATAGAAAAAATCAAGGGTTTCATTTCCCTTGATTTTTTACTATCTTATAAATAATTTTCTGCGACTGCTGCATCTCCTGGATAGGCTTCTTTCTTACCTTGGACGATTTGGTAGCAATCGGCTCCCTTACCTGCGATAATCACAGCATCTAATTCTTGACTTGTGATAGCCATCGCTGCCTTGATAGCTTCTTGGCGATCGGCAATCTTTTCAACAGGATGGCTGATATAGCTACTGATTTCATCCGCAATGGCCATTGGGTCTTCATAGTTAGGGTCATCAGCAGTCAGAAAAACTTGAATCTCAGGGTGTTGATTAAGGAGGAGGCCAAAGTCCTTACGACGGCTTTCTCCCTTGTTTCCTGTCGAACCGAGAACCAGAGCAATCTTTCCAGTTTGATGAGTTTCTACAACATTGATTAGTTTTTTGAGACTGTCACCATTGTGTGCATAGTCGATAAAGACCTTGGCGCCATTTTTCTGAGTGAGGACTTCCATACGACCAGGAACTCGGGTTGCTGCGATTCCTTTTTTGATGTCCTCAAGACTAGCTCCGAGACGGAGACAGGCAAGTCCAGAAGCAACTGCATTTTCTTGGTTGAAGTGTCCAATGAGTTGGATATCATAATCTCCAGCGAGTTTACCCGTAGCTGAAAAACTAAAGGCTTTGGAATTCTCGATTTGGTTGCTCGACTGGCTACCGTAGAAATCATGGTCTTGATCTTCTACCTGTTCTTTTAGTACAGAGAAGTGGTCCATGTCACTGTTAATGATGACTGCTCGGCTATTTTCCATCAAGAGACGTTTGTGGTAGAAGTAGTCTTCAAAGCTAGGGTGTTCAATCGGGCCGATATGGTCGGGGCTGATATTGAGGAAAACTCCCACATCAAAGGTTAGACCATAGACACGTTTGACCAGATAGGCTTGACTGGAGACTTCCATGATGAGGTGGGTACGATCATTTTGCACAGCCTGATCCATCATATCAAAGAGGTCAATGCTCTCAGGAGTTGTCAATGCAGACTTAAAGAAAGTCTTGCCATCTAAAGTTGTATTCATAGTCGAGAGCATAGCCGGTCGATGCCCTTGAGATAAGATGTTATAAGCGAAATAGGCTGCTGTTGTCTTACCCTTAGTTCCAGTAAAGGCAAGGAGTTTGAGTTTTTTCTGTGGATTGCCATAAAATTCCATGGCAATCAAACTCATGGCTTTCTTGATATCGCTGACAATAATAGCAGTAATACCAACTTCATAGTCTTCTTCAGCCACATACCAACCGAGACCTTGAGAGATGGCAGAAATCAGAAATTCCTTTTTAAAGGCAGCACCCTTGACGAAAAAGAGGCTCTTCTCTTTGGCCCTGCGGCTATCATAGCAGATGGTGTCAAATACGACATGGCTGTAGTTGTAGTGATAATGTCCTTGGTCGATAATCTCACGGAAGAGACCATCTTTCTTTAAAATATCTAATACGGTTTCAATCTTTATCATACTTTCTATTGTAAACCGAAAGTCGTAAATTTACAAGTGACAAGGAAAAGTTTATAATGGAAGATGAGGAATTTTTCCTAGTTATTAAAATTAAATGAGGAATCTATGTCTAACGAAAACAATCACCAGCAGGCCCAGATGTTACGGGGGACTGCTTGGCTAACGGCTAGTAACTTTATCAGTCGTCTACTCGGTGCCATTTATATCATCCCTTGGTATATCTGGATGGGGTCTTATGCGGCTACAGCAAATGGTCTCTTTACCATGGGCTATAATATCTATGCTTGGTTCTTGCTAGTTTCAACAGCGGGTATTCCAGTTGCGGTTGCCAAGCAAGTGGCCAAGTATAATACCATGCGAGAAGAAGAGCATAGCTTTGCCCTGATTCGGAGCTTTTTAGGATTTATGACAGGACTAGGTCTGGTTTTTGCTTTAGTCTTGTATCTCTTTGCTCCATGGCTAGCAGACTTGTCGGGTGTAGGTAAAGACCTGATCCCAATCATGCAGAGCTTGGCTTGGGCGGTCTTGATTTTCCCATCTATGAGTGTGATCCGAGGTTTCTTCCAAGGGATGAATAACCTGAAACCTTATGCCATGAGCCAAATCGCTGAGCAGGTCATTCGTGTTATCTGGATGCTCTTAGCTACCTTTATCATTATGAAAATGGGCTCAGGAGATTATCTAGCAGCGGTTACCCAATCCACCTTTGCTGCCTTTGTCGGCATGGTAGCTAGTTTTGCAGTTTTGATCTATTTCCTTGCCAAAGAAGGATTACTTAAAAGAGTCCTTGAAAAAGGAGATAAGATTAATAGTAAGCGTCTTTTGATCGATACCATTAAGGAAGCCATTCCTTTTATCCTGACAGGGTCTGCTATCCAGCTTTTCCAGATTTTGGATCAGATGACCTTTATCAATAGTATGAGCTGGTTTACCAATTATAGTAATGAAGACTTGGTTGTCATGTTTTCTTATTTCTCAGCCAATCCTAATAAAATCACTATGATTTTAATTTCCTTAGGAGTTTCGATTGGTGGTGTAGGCTTGCCACTTTTGACCGAAAACTATGTGAAAGGTGATTTGAGGTCTGCCTCTAAATTGATTCAAGATAATCTAACGATGCTTCTATTGTTTCTTTTTCCTGCAACAGTGGGAGTGGTCATGGTCGGTGAACCTATTTATACCATATTTTACGGGAAGCCAGATGGTTTGGCATTAGGTTTGTTTATCTTTGCGGTCTTGCAGTCAACCATTTTGGGTGTATATATGGTTTTGTCACCAATGCTTCAGGCTATGTTCCATAACCGTAAAGCAATCCGTTACTTTTTCTATGGTTCGGTTGCTAAGCTAGTCTTGCAATTACCAACAATTTATCTTTTTCACAGTTATGGTCCTTTGATTTCAACATCAATCGCTCTTATCATCCCCATTATATTCATTTATCGTGAACTATGTAGGGTAACAGGAATGAGAGGTAATGTGGTATTTAGGAGAACAATTTTAATCAGTTTGTTAACTCTTGTTATGTTTATTGGCGTAGGTGCTATCCAGTGGATACTGGGATTTGTCTTCCAACCAAGTGGGCGTTTGTGGAGTTTTCTATATGTAACTCTTGTCGGTGCCATGGGTGGAGGAGTTTATGGAATTATGAGCCTCCGTACCCGTTTATTGGATAAGGTGATTGGAAAAGCCCAAGCAGATCGCTTACGAATCAAATTAAAGTTAACTTAAAAAATATTTATAAATAAAAGGGATAATTTGAACATTTCTATCATAGAATGCTTAAATTATTCTCTTTTTTATTAATTTGTAGAATAATAGCTAAAGTTCGTAGATGGTAATTTAATTTTTCTTAAATTTTACTTAAAAAACTATTGACTAAATAAAACACGAGTTGTATAATAAGACAAATATTTAAATCAGGAGGTTCTGAAGATGAAAAAGTCTAAAGCCAAGTATGCAACGCTTGCAGGTGTCGTATTAAGTGCAGGTATTTTATTAAGCGCGTGTGGAAATTCCAGCACAGGGTCAAAAACATATAACTATGTTTATACTAGTGATCCGTCTAGTTTGAATTATCTAGCAGAAAACCGTGCAACAACTAATGATATCGTGGTTAATTTGGTAGATGGGCTCATGGAAAATGACCAGTATGGGAACTATATCCCATCCTTGGCAGAGGATTGGAGTGTTTCTAAGGACGGTTTGACCTATACCTACAAACTGCGTAAAGATGCTAAATGGTATACTGCAGATGGAGATGAATATGCTCCTGTAACTGCTCAAGATTTTATAACTGGTCTTAAGTATGCAGCTGATAAAAAATCAGAAGCCTTGTACCTAGTTCAAGACTCTGTTGCTGGTTTGGATGACTATATCAACGGGAAAACAACTGACTTTTCAACTGTAGGTGTTAAGGCGATTGATGACCAAACTGTTCAATATACCTTGACACGACCAGAATCTTACTGGAATTCAAAAACAACATCAACCATTCTCTTCCCTGTTAACGCTGATTTCTTGAAATCAAAAGGTGATGATTTTGGGAAGGTAGACCCATCTAGCATATTGTACAATGGACCGTTCTTGATGAAATCCTTTGTTTCAAAATCTGTTATTGAATTCAAGAAAAATCCGAACTACTGGGATGCTAAAAATGTCTTTGTAGATGATGTGAAATTGGCCTATTATGATGGTAGTGACCAAGATGCACTAGCTCGTAACTTTGTCGAGGGAGCTTATAGCTACGCTCGTCTCTATCCAAATAGTTCAAGCTTTGAAGGGATTAAAGAAAAGAATAAGGATAATATCATCTATAGCTTGCAAGATGCCACTTCTTATTTCTTAAACTTTAACCTGGATAGAAAATCTTATAAATTCACTTCTAAGACAAGTGATGCTGAAAAGAAATCGACTCAGGAAGCGGTTCTTAATAAAAACTTCCGTCAAGCCATTAACTTTGCCTATGACCGTACAGCTTACGGGGCTCAATCCCAAGGAGAGGATGGTGCAACTAAGATTTTGCGTAACCTAGTCGTTCCTCCAAACTTCGTAAGTATCAATGGCAAAGACTTTGGTGAAGTAGTAGCCTCTAAGATGGTTAATTACGGTAAGGAATGGCAAGGAATTAACTTTGCAGATGCCCAAGATCCATACTACAATGCTGAAAAAGCTAAAGCTAAATTTGCAGAGGCTAAGAAAGAACTCCAAGCTAAAGGAGTCCAATTCCCTATTCACTTGGACATGACAGTTGACCAAGCTGCTAAAAAGGGTGTCCAAGAGGCAAACTCTATGAAGCAATCTATTGAAGCAGCCTTAGGTGCAGATAATGTTGTAATTGATATTCAACAACTCTCCACTGAAGACTATGATAGTACAAGCTATCTGGCTCAGACTGCTGCTCAGAAAGATTACGATCTATATAACGGTGGTTGGGGATCTGACTATCAAGATCCATCAACTTATCTTGATATTTTCAATGTGAAGAGCGGTGGAGTGTTGCAAAATCTGGGTATAGAGCCTGGTGAATCTAATGATAAGGCTAAGGCTGTTGGACTGGATATCTACACTCAAATGCTGGAAGAAGCCAATAAGGAGCAAGATCTTGCAAAACGCTATGAAAAGTATGCTGAGATCCAAGCATGGTTGGTAGATAGCGCTTTAGCGATTCCAAATATTTCTAAGGGGGGAACACCAGTATTGAGAAAAACAGTTCCTTTCTCAGAACCATATTCATTAGCTGGTAATAAAGGAATCGAATCCTATAAATACCTCAAAGTACAAGATAAAACAGTCACAAAAGATGAATATGAAAAAGCTAAAGAAAAATGGCTGAAAGAAAAAGAAGAATCCAATAAAAAAGCCCAAGAAGAATTGGCAAAACATGTAAAATAAGGATTTTTCAAGAAAAACGATGGTTTCGAAAGAAGCTGTCGTTTTTTATATAGTTTGAAACTATAACTAGCTCTTGAAAAGAAGAAAATGAGTTGATGAAAATAAGTGGTACAATAGTTACTATAGATTTGGAGGTATTGTATGAGCAAGGAATTACACATTAACACAATTTTGGCCCAGGCGGGTATCAAGTCAGACGAAGCAACAGGATCTTTGGTGACACCGCTTCATTTTTCGACGACATATCAGCACCCAGAGTTTGGTCAGTCTACTGGTTTTGACTATACGCGTACCAAAAACCCAACTCGTAGCAAGGCTGAAGAAGTCTTGGCAGCTATTGAGTCCGCAGATTATGCCCTAGCGACTAGCTCAGGGATGTCAGCTATTGTACTGGCCTTTAGTGTCTTCCCAGTAGGAAGTAAGGTCTTGGCTGTCCGTGACCTTTATGGTGGTTCTTTCCGCTGGTTCAACCAAGTGGAGCAGGAAGGCCGTTTCCATTTTACCTATGCCAATACAGAAGAAGAGTTGATTGCCGAGTTAGAAAAGGACGTGGATGTTCTCTATATCGAAACCCCAACCAATCCCTTGATGTTGGAATTTGATATCGAAAAACTAGCCAAATTGGCTCATGCTAAGGGTGCCAAAGTGGTGGTGGACAATACCTTCTACAGCCCTATCTACCAACGTCCGATTGAAGATGGAGCGGATATCGTTCTTCATTCAGCAACCAAGTATCTAGCAGGGCACAATGATGTCTTGGCTGGAGTGGTTGTGACCAATAGTTTAGAACTATACGAGAAGCTCTTTTACAATCTTAATACGACAGGGGCAGTCTTGTCTCCATTTGACAGTTATCAATTGATTCGTGGTCTCAAGACCTTGTCTCTTCGTATGGAGCGCTCAACAGCTAACGCCCAAGAAGTGGTTGCCTTTTTGAAGGATTCTCCAGCAGTTAAGGAAGTTCTCTACACTGGTCGTGGAGGCATGATTTCCTTTAAAGTAGCCGATGAAACACGTATTCCTCACATTTTGAACAGTCTTAAGGTCTTCTCTTTTGCGGAAAGTTTAGGTGGGGTAGAAAGTCTCATTACTTATCCAACGACGCAAACTCACGCTGATATTCCAGCAGAAGTGCGCCATTCTTATGGTTTGACAGATGACCTCTTGCGTTTGTCTATTGGGATTGAGGATGCTAGAGATTTGATTGCAGATTTGCGCCAAGCCTTAGAAGGATAAGATAAAGATGGGAAAATATGATTTTACAAGCCTGCCCAATCGTTTAGGGCACCATACCTATAAATGGAAAGAGGCGGAAACGGATAGCGAAGTCTTGCCAGCTTGGATAGCGGATATGGACTTTGTAGCCTTGCCTGAAATCCGCCAAGCCGTGCAAACTTACGCTGATCAACTGGTTTATGGTTATACCTATGCCAGTGAAGAGTTAATTAAGGAAGTTCAAAAGTGGGAAGCTACACAACATGGGTATCACTTTGACAAAGAAGCTCTTGTCTTTATCGAGGGTGTGGTACCGGCTATCTCAACAGCTATTCAAGCCTTTACAAAAGAAGGAGAAGCAGTTCTGATTAACACACCTGTCTATCCACCTTTTGCTCGTAGTGTCAAGTTGAACAATCGCAAATTGATTACCAATTCTTTGGTGGAAAAGGATGGTCTGTTTGAGATTGACTTTGATCAGCTTGAGAAGGATTTGGTGGAAGAGGATGTCAAACTCTACATTCTCTGCAACCCTCACAATCCTGGTGGACGTGTATGGGAAAAAGAAGTCTTGGAAAAGATTGGCCAACTCTGCCAGAAATACGGTGTTTTCTTGGTTTCGGATGAGATTCACCAAGATTTGGCCCTCTTTGGTCACAAGCATCATTCTTTCAATACCATTGATCCTGCCTTCAAAGATTTTGCGATTGTCTTGAGCAGCGCAACCAAAACCTTTAACATTGCTGGAACAAAAAATTCCTATGCCGTCATTGAAAATCCTAAGTTGAGACTGACTTACCAGAAACGCCAGTTGGCTAATAATCAACATGAAATTTCAGGCTTGGGTTATCTGGCGACAGAAGCTGCTTATCGCTATGGGAAGGATTGGCTAGAGGAACTCAAGCAAGTATTTGAAGACCACATCAATTATGTGGTGGATTTATTTGGTAAAGAGACTAAAATCAAGGTCATGAAACCGCAAGGGACCTACTTGATTTGGCTTGATTTTTCAGCCTATGACCTGACTGATGAAAGATTGCAAGAGCTGTTGAGAAATGAAGCTAAGGTTATCCTTAACCGTGGTTTGGATTTTGGAGAGGAAGGGAGTCTCCATGCCCGTCTCAATGTAGCTATGCCTAAATCTCTACTGCAAGAAGTGTGTCAGCGGATTGTGACAACTTTTGCCAAACGTTAAAAATCCAGCCTTCTAGGAGAAAAGTCTTCCTAGGAGGCTATTTTCATAGGGGAAAATATGGTATAATAAAAAGATAAGGTAAAGGTAAAAATATGGCTAAATTGATTCCGGGGAAAGTCCGTATCGAAGGTGTTGCCCTTTATGAAACCGGTAAGGTTGACATTATCAAGGAAAAGAATAATCGGCTCTACGCTCGCGTTGCAGAAGAAGAACTGCGCTATAGTTTAGAGGATGATTTGGTTTTTTGTGCCTGCGATTTTTTCCAAAAGAGGGGCTACTGTGTGCATTTGGCAGCTCTGGAGCATTTTTTGAAAAATGATGAGCGTGGCCAAGAAATCTTGCAGAGTCTGGAAGAAGGTCATGAAGAAAAAGAAGCCGTTGAAACCAAGGTGACCTTGGGTGGTAAATTTTTGGACCGAATCTTGTCTCCAAAAGCAGAACGTGCCTATGAATTATCGGCTGTGGGACAAGTGGAAGCAGGAACCAATCGTATCTTGTGGACTCTGAGAATCGGGCAAACCAATAGTCAAAAATACTATGTCATTCGGGATATTCCGCTCTTTTTAAAAGTCGTCGAGAAGAGAAAACCTTATATGATTGGAAAAACTTATGAGGAATCTCTGTCTTTGGAAGCCTTTGATGAGGCAAGTCAAGAGCTTCTGGCTTTTTTGCGGGGACTAACGGAGGAAGGACTTAGTCCAGATCTTTTTTTCCAAAACCAGGGTCGGCATCTCTTTTTTCCTCTGACCTTTTTTGAGCAGGGTGTGAATTTACTGATGACCTTGCCGCATTTTCAATTTGACCATCAAGTAGATAGCTACCAAACCCTGATTTTTCAGGATTTGCATGCGGGTGCTAATCTATTTGCCTTTATAGTAAAAGAATACTCGGATTATTTTGAAATGGAAATCAGTGAGAGTCCAAGAGTTAATGCCTTTTATCAGGGAGCTGTGCTTTTCCATAAAGGACAGGTTTATTTTCTAACAGACCAGCAGATGCGTCTTCTCAAGGAAATCAAAGCGCTGCCTGTGGATCAACATGGAAAGAAATACCTGCAATTTGATAGCAGTGACCGAGATAAGTTAGCTTCCTGTCTAACGCTCTTTAGCCAGATGGGCACCGTTTCAGCTCCAGAACGTCTACAAATCAAAACTTTTTCGCCCTCTTTCTACTTTGACAGGGAAGAAGATAATCGGATTCGTTTAGAAATTCAGTTTGATTATGGAGACAGGAAGGTATCTAGTCGACAAGAGCTAGAAGAATTGCCATTTTCGAGTGACGCGGACTTAGAAGAAAGAGTTTTCCAAGTCTGTTTGGCTGCGGGCTTTGAAGCAGACTTTCAATCTTGGCGTCAGGCCTTAAAAGCCGAGTCTGTCTATCATTTCTTCCATGAAATCATTCCAGTTTTTGAAAAACTCGGGAATGTTGATCTATCAGACAAGCTAGAAGAAATTTATAGCCTAGCAAGCCCTCAAGTGCAGATTGCTTCCAAGGGAGGTCTCTTGGAAATCCAGTTTGATTTTCAAGATATTGCCCAAGAGGAAATTGACCAAGCCATGCAGGCCTTGGTTGCCAATCAAGATTTTTACATTGGTGCGTCCAATCAAGTCTACTTTTTCGATGAAGAAACCAAGAAAATTCGCCAAAATCTACAGGAACTGGGGCAGTTTGAATTAAAAGATGGGGCCTTGCAGGCTCGAAAATCTTTGGCTTATAGTTTAGCCCATCTCTTTGAAGGACGAGATCGTGTTTCTTTTTCACAAGAATTCCAGAATCTGGCCCAGGATTTGACGCATCCAGAGGACTTCCCTAGACAAGCAACTCAGGTTCAGGCTGATTTGCGAGATTATCAGGAAAAGGGAATTCGTTGGTTGCAAATGCTCTATCATTATGGTTTTGGTGGGATTTTAGCTGATGATATGGGACTTGGTAAAACACTGCAGACCATTGCTTTTTTGACCAGTCAAGTGACAAAAGAAAGTCGGGTTTTGATTTTAGCTCCGTCAGGTTTGATTTACAACTGGGCAGATGAATTTAAGAAATTTGCTCCACAGTTGGATGTGGCTGTTGTTCATGGATTGAAAGCTAGTCGTGAAGCGGTTCTTGCTGAGAGCCATCAAATCTATGTGACGAGCTATGCCACCTTCCGTCAGGACAGTGAGCTTTATCAGGGGATGGTCTTTGACTTCCTTTTCTTAGATGAAGCTCAGGTTATGAAAAATGCCCAAACCAAGATTGCCCAGACCTTGAGACAATTTGTGGTGCCGTCAGTTTTTGCCCTTTCAGGGACACCGATTGAAAACCATCTGGGTGAGTTGTGGTCTATTTTCCAAATCGTCATGCCAGGACTTCTGCCAAGCAAGAAAGAATTTATGAAATTGCCAGCTGAGCGAGTGGCTCAGTTTATCAAGCCTTTCGTTATGCGACGTAAGAAAGAAGAAGTTCTGACTGAATTGCCAGATTTGATTGAAGTAGTTTATAAGAATGAACTGGAAGACCAGCAAAAGGCTATCTACCTAGCCCAGTTGCAACAGATGCGGGACCGTCTAGCTCAAGTGTCAGATCAGGAATTCCAGCGAAGTCGGGTGGAAATCTTGTCTGGTCTGATGCGCTTGCGTCAAATCTGTGACACTCCTGCCCTCTTTATGGAAGATTATCAGGGTGCCAGTGGTAAACTGGATAGTCTCCGAGACCTGCTGGTACAGGTGGCAGACGGTGGACACCGTGTCTTGATTTTCTCGCAGTTCAAGGGAATGTTGGAGAAAATTGAACAAGAACTGCCAGACTTGGGCTTGACTTCCTTTAAAATTACGGGTTCAACACCAGCCAAGGAAAGACAAGACATGACTAAGGCCTTTAACCAAGGGGAGAGAGATGCCTTTCTGATTTCCCTTAAGGCAGGTGGTGTTGGTCTGAACCTGACCGGTGCTGATACAGTGATTTTGGTCGACCTTTGGTGGAATCCTGCGGTGGAAGCGCAAGCTATTGGCCGTGCCCATCGGATGGGTCAGGAAGAAACGGTTGAGGTTTATCGCTTGGTGACCAAGGGAACCATTGAAGAAAAAATTCAGGAACTTCAAGAACAGAAGAAACATCTGGTGTCACAAGTATTGGACGGCACAGAGTCACGTGGCAGTCTGACCCTATCAGAAATTAGAGAAATTTTGGGAATTTCTGAAGCCAGCACTTGAAAAATCAAGACAATACGCTATAATGAAGTGTTGAAAGGAAATAGAAAATGAGAGAAGAACGATTTCCATTGGTCTCAGATGATGAGGTCATGCTGACTGAGATGCCGGTTATGGACCTCTATGATGAGTCTGACTTTATCAGTAATATCAAGGGGGAATACCGTGATAAGAATTATCTGGAGTGGGTCCCAATTACTGAAGAAACACCAGTAAAACCGATTGAAAAGTCAGTAGAGAAACCTAAGAAGGCTGGTTTAGGAGTTAAAAAAGAAGGAAAGAGCTATGCGGAAGTGGCGCGTGAAGAAGCGCGTGCGGACTTGAAAAAGAAACGCTCAGCAAGTTATCTGACTAAGGATATTACTCCTACAAGACGCCATTCTCAGCCAAGTCTGGTTAGACAGGACAATCAACCTACCGCGCCTTTCCAAAAGGAAAATCCTGGTGAATTTGTCAAATATAGTCAAAAATTGACCCAGTCTCATTACATCTTGGCGGAAGAAGTGAACAATATTTCGACTCAAGCTGAGCCAAAAGAAACTTCAGGCCCAAAGAAAAACAACTATGATTTTCTGAAGAAGAGCCAAATCTACAATAAAAAGAATCAACAAAAAGAACAAGAACGTCAGGTGGCCCAAGAGTTGAATCTGACAAGAATTACGGAATAGGGGAGAAAACATGTCAAAGACATATCATTTTATCGGAATTAAGGGATCAGGTATGAGTGCCTTGGCCTTGATGTTGCACCAAATGGGGCATAAGGTACAGGGATCAGATGTTGAAAAGTACTACTTTACTCAACGTGGTCTTGAGCAGGCAGGGATTACTATTCTTCCTTTTGATGAAAAAAATCTAGACGGTGATATGGAAATTATCGCTGGAAATGCCTTTCGTCCAGATAACAACGTCGAAATTGCCTATGCGGACCAAAATGGCATTAGCTACAAACGTTACCATGAGTTCCTAGGTAGCTTTATGCGTGACTTTGTCAGCATGGGAGTAGCTGGAGCGCATGGAAAAACTTCAACTACTGGGATGTTGTCTCATGTCTTGTCTCACATTACAGATACTAGCTTCTTGATTGGAGACGGGACTGGTCGTGGTTCGGCCAATGCTAAATATTTTGTCTTTGAATCTGACGAATACGAGCGTCACTTTATGCCTTATCACCCAGAATACTCTATTATCACCAACATTGACTTTGACCATCCAGACTATTTCACAAGTCTAGAGGATGTTTTCAATGCCTTTAACGACTATGCTAAACAAATTACCAAAGGTTTGTTTATCTACGGAGAAGATGCTGAATTGCGTAAGATTACGTCTGATGCACCAATTTATTATTATGGTTTTGAAGCAGAAGGTAATGACTTTGTAGCTAGTGATCTTCTTCGTTCAACAACTGGTTCAACCTTCACAGTTCACTTCCGTGGACAAGAGCTGGGTCAATTCCACATTCCAACCTTTGGTCGTCACAATATCATGAATGCAACAGCTGTTATTGGTCTTCTTTACACAGCAGGATTTGATTTAAACTTGGTGCGTGAACACCTGAAAACATTTGCCGGTGTTAAGCGTCGTTTCACTGAGAAAATTGTCAATGATACGGTGATTATCGATGACTTTGCCCACCATCCAACAGAAATTATTGCGACCTTGGATGCGGCTCGTCAGAAATACCCAAGCAAGGAAATTGTTGCAGTCTTCCAACCGCATACTTTTACAAGAACCATTGCCTTGTTGGACGAATTTGCCCACGCTTTGAACCAAGCGGATGCTGTTTATCTAGCCCAAATTTATGGATCTGCTCGTGAAGTAGACCATGGTGATGTTAAGGTAGAAGACCTAGCCAATAAAATCAATAAGAAACACCAAGTGATTACTGTTGAAAATGTTTCTCCACTCCTAGACCATGACAATGCTGTTTACGTCTTTATGGGAGCAGGAGATATCCAAACCTATGAATATTCATTCGAGCGTCTCTTGTCTAACCTGACAAGCAATGTTCAATAGGAAGTTCTCATGGAAATTCCAATTAAGATCATTCAGGCAAATAAGTCTGATTTGACTGAGATAGAGGCACTTCATACCTCATCTTTTCTAACTGAAAAGCAGCAACCTTCCCATATTTTAGAAGAAAGTATCCGTAAGTGTGCGGATACCTTTCTTCTAGCTAGGGATGAAAATCAGCTTCTGGGCTATGTTCTAGGTGGTCCTTATCCACACAATCCGAAATGTCTAGAAATACATTCTTTAGTCATTGATACTGACCATCAGAGACAGGGCTTGGGAACGCTTCTTCTTGCGGCTTTGAAAGATGTGGCAGTTGAGCTGGATTACAAAGCTATTCGTTTGAAGAGCCCTGGTGAGTTGCTTTCCTATTTTGAAATGAACGGTTTTATTGATGAAGAAGAGACAGATTCGTTTTATGCAGCTAGTCAAGGTTTTAGTATGATTTGGTTTAATCTCTTTTTTTAGGAGGCACAATGAAAATCAGGAAAGCAAGATTAGAAGATTTAGATCGTATCGTTGAGATTGAACTAGAGAATTTCTCGATAGAAGAAGCCATTCCTCGCTCTGTTTTTGAGGCGCATTTGCGAGAGATTCGGACCTCTTTTCTGGTTGCAGAAAAAGAGGGTAAGATTATTGGTTATATAGAGGGACCAGTTGGCCCCCACCGCCATCTACAGGACCAGTCTTTTACAGAAAAGATAGCAGATTATAGTCATGAGCCGAGTGGTTATATCTCTGTGACCTGTCTTTCTATTGCCAAGGAAGCACAGGGCCTTGGACTTGGTCAAAAATTATTAACAGCCTTGAAAGAGTTGGCTCTTGAACACGAAAGAGAAGGTATTAACCTAACCTGTCATGACTATCTCATCGCCTACTACGAAAAACATGGATTTGTCAATGAAGGCCGGTCTCAGTCAACCTTTGCAGGGGAAACCTGGTATGATATGGTCTGGGAAGCTAAAAAATAAGCGAGAAAAGCATGCTAGGTTGCTTTTCTTTCGTTTTTAAGATATAATATTATGGATTGTCAACGAGGAGGATAAACTTTTGAGTGAAAAAACAAGAGAAGACGAAAAATTAAGCTTTAAAGAGCAAATTTTACGTGATTTAGAGAGAGTAAAAAAACAAGATAGAAGTGAGCAAGAAAACGAGATTACAAGTTTTGAAACTCCTTTATCTCAAGAAGATTCAGTAGATCCTTCAACTCAGGAACATGAACCTTCAGCAGAAGAGTTGATGGCTAATTCTCTTTCTGTTGTGGATCAAATATTAAAGAATGCTCCTGGTGTTCCATCACGTTCTAATAATATTTCGGATGAAATTGCAGGAAATGAAGAAGTTGCAGAACCTAAAATTGAAGCGGTAGTTGAACCAGTAGAACCTGTTTTCGAGCCAGTTCAACCAAAAGTAGAACCTGTAAAACTTAACGAAGACAAAGAATTTAACGAGATTCCAACAAAGGTTGCGGTGTCGTATAAAACAAGTAGACAACAGGAAGAAGTTAGTACTCCTGCAGTGGATAATGAGCTATCTGAGTTAGCTGAATCGGCAGATAGCCTAGGTTCAGTTCCTAGACGTAGTCGCCGTGAGCCAGTTAAACCAGTTAAGAAGAAAAAATCACATTTGAAGGCATTCTTCATTTCTCTACTGATTTTCCTAGCCTTGATTTCAGCAGGTGGTTACTTCGGTTACCAGTATGTTCAATCATCTTTATTACCAGTTGATGCAAATTCTAAGGAATATGTAACGGTTCAAATCCCAGAAGGAGCCAATGTCCAAGAGATTGGCTCAGCACTTGAACATTCTGGTGTGATTAAACACGGAGTGATTTTTGCTTTTTATGCTAAATATAAGAATTATTCAGATTTGAAGGCTGGATATTATAATTTGCAAAAGAGCATGAGTACAGAGGATATCATCAAAGAACTACAAAAAGGTGGTACAGCTGAACCTCAAGAACCATCACTTGCAGATTTGACCATTCCAGAAGGATATACCATTGATCAAATCGCCCAAGCTGTAGGCCAATTACAAGGTGAATTTAAAGAACCTTTGACAGCGGAAGCTTTCTTGGCTAAGGTGCAAGATGACAACTTTATCAGTCAAGAAGTTGCTAAATATCCAAATCTACTCGAAAGCTTGCCAACGAAAGAAAGTGGAGCTCGTTACCGTTTGGAGGGTTATCTTTTCCCAGCGACCTACTCTATCAAGGAAAGCACAACTATTGAAAGCTTGATTGATGAGATGTTGGCAGCTATGGATAAGACCTTGACTCCGCACTATAGTGCAATTAAGTCTAAAAACTTGACAGTCAATGAATTGCTAACAATTGCTTCACTGGTTGAAAAAGAAGGAGCTAAGACTGAAGACCGTAAGTTGATTGCGGGTGTTTTCTACAACCGTTTGAATCTTGGTATGCCACTTCAAAGCAATATTGCAATCTTGTATGCTCAAGGGAAACTTGGTCAAAATATCAGCCTAGCAGATGACGCTGGAATTGATACATCGATTAATTCACCATACAATGTTTATACAAAACCTGGTTTGATGCCTGGTCCAGTAGATAGCCCAAGTCAGGACGCGATTGAAGCAAGTATCAATCAAACTAAGAGTGAGAACCTATACTTTGTAGCCAATGTTACAGATGGTAAAGTCTATTACGCAGTGACACAGGAAGAACATGATCGTAATGTAGCTGAGCACGTCAATAGCAAGCTTACTCAAAATAGTAGTTCAAACTAAGACTACACAAATGAGAATCTCAGATAGAGATTCAATATTATCGAAGGAAAGTTGAGAAAAATGGCAGAAAAAACATATCCTATGACCCTTGAGGAAAAGGAAAAACTTGAAAAAGAATTAGAAGAATTGAAATTGGTCCGCCGTCCAGAAGTGGTAGAACGCATTAAGATTGCCCGTTCATACGGTGACCTTTCTGAAAACAGTGAATACGAAGCAGCTAAGGATGAACAAGCCTTTGTCGAAGGACAAATCTCTAGCTTGGAAACAAAAATCCGTTATGCTGAAATCGTCAATAGTGACTCAGTTGCCCAAGACGAAGTAGCGATTGGTAAAACAGTCACTATCCAAGAAATTGGTGAGGACGAAGAAGAAGTTTATATTATCGTAGGTTCAGCTGGTGCGGATGCCTTTGCAGGTAAGGTTTCAAATGAAAGCCCAATTGGACAAGCCTTGATTGGCAAGAAAACAGGTGATACAGCAACAATTGAAACACCTGTTGGTAGCTATGATGTAAAAATTTTGAAGGTTGAAAAAACAGCCTAATGATTAAAAGGAGTAAAAAGAGGGAAAAATCCTTCTTTGCTCCTTTTTAGGTTTAAAAAGAATTGGAGACGTTATGAGTTCAAAGAAGAAAAAAAATAAGATGGAGCGTGGTCTGACCAATCGTCACGTGCAGGTTATGGCCATCGCTGGAACAATCGGAACAGGACTCTTTTTGGGAGCGGGTCGCTCTATTAGCCTAACAGGTCCTTCTATTGTACTGATTTATATGATTACTGGTGCTTTTATGTTCCTCATGATGCGTGCGGTTGGGGAAATGCTCTACCAAGATCCTGAGCAACATACCTTTATCAACTTTATCACACGCCATTTGGGTAAGGGCTGGGGTTATTTCTCAGTTTGGTCTTACTGGTTATCCGTTGTCTTTATCGGTATGGCGGAAATCACAGCCATTTCTCACTATGTTCAGTTCTGGTTCCCTAGCTGGCCAAGTTGGATGATTGAGATTGGATTTTTGACCATTCTAGCCTTGGTCAATCTGATTGCAGTTAAGCTCTTTGGAGAAGTGGAGTTTTGGTTTGCGATGGTCAAGATTGTGGCTATTTTAGCCATGATTGCCACAGGGGTCTTTATGGTCTTGACAGGCTTTAAGACACCTCATGGTGTAGCAAGTTTGGCTAATATTGCTGACAATTTCTCCCTCTTCCCAAATGGTGGAGTCAACTTTGTCATGGCCTTCCAGATGGTGTTCTTTGCCTACCTCATGATTGAGTTTATCGGGGTCACAACTTCTGAAACAAAAAATCCACGTCAGGTCTTGCCAAAAGCCGTTAAGGAAATTCCTTTGCGTATCGTCTTTTTCTATGGTGGAGCTCTCTTGGCCATTATGTCCATTATTCCTTGGCGTGAACTTGCATCGGCTGATTCTCCCTTTGTTACGGTGTTTGAATTGGCAGGTATCAAGTGGGCGGCAGCCTTGATTAACTTCGTCGTTTTGACCTCAGCAGCATCTGCTCTTAACTCAACCCTTTATTCAACAGGTCGTCATTTGTACCAGATTGCCCATGATTCACCAAATCCATTCTTAAAGGCGATTAAGGCGGATACTCTTTCTCGCCACAATGTGCCACAAAATGCCATCATCGCTTCAGCAATCTTGATTGCCCTAGCAGCCTTTATCAACGTCTTGCCAGGTGTTTCGGATGCCTTTGCCTTGATTACAGCATCATCATCAGGTGTCTATATCGCTATTTATATCTTGATTATGGTGGCTCACCTTAAATACCGCAAGTCACCAGACTTTATGGCGGATGGCTATCTCATGCCCCATTATCGTTTCCTAAATCCTTTAACCATGCTCTTCTTTGCCTTTGTCTTTGTAACCCTCTTTTTACAAGAGTCTACATTTGTAGGAGCAATTGGTTCAGCTATCTGGATTATCGGTTTTGGTATTTATAGCCAGTGGAAATTTAGAAAATAGATTAAAGACTCATCAACTCAGGTTGGTGGGTTTTTGCTAGTTTGACAGTCTATTGAAATAAGATTATAATCAAGCTGTAACAGTGTTTAAGGAGGTTTAGATGTACTTTAGATTGGAAAATAAGGAATCCCATAAATCACAAGAAATAGGGAATCTGATTCGTTTTTATAACCGTTCAAAAAGAGAAGAAGCTGAAAGTGAGCCACTTAATCTTTATGTTGAAGATGAAAAGGGAAATCTCCTTGCAGGTTTGATAGCAGAAACTTTTGGAAATTGGCTAGAGATCGAGTATTTATTTGTAAAAGAAGAACTGAGAGGGCAAGGAATCGGTTCAAAACTATTGCAGCAAGCAGAAACTGAAGCTAAGAATCGAAACTGTCGTTTTGCCTTTGTCAATACTTACCAGTTTCAAGCGCCAGACTTTTATCAGAAACATGGCTACAAGGAAGTCTTTGCTTTGCAAGACTATCCCTACACAGGACAAAGATTTTATTACCAAAAGGATTTGTAAGGAGAATATGAAATCATAAAGTAATGAGGGGTTCTTGACATAAGTATGAAGGGGATTCTCGATAAATACCAGTTAAATTCTACAAATTGTGTCTTTCTAGACGATATTGAAGACAATGCAATCGCAGCTGAGAAATTGGGCATCAAGGCCTATCAGGTTAAGAAAAGAAGCGATGTTGTTGAAATTTTGAAATAATTTATTTAAAGTCAAAACTCTCTATTATTTTGTGGTAGAGAGTTTTTTGTTAATAAAATATTACAAAATGACATTTATATATTGCATTAAGTTAGATATATGATATAATGTTGTTAAAAAGAGGCGCAACATTTTAAAATTATAAGGAGGACGAAGGTGGCTAAAAATTTAAAATTAAAATTAGCTCGGGTAGAGCTTGATTTAACTCAAGGTCAACTGGCAGAGGCTGTTGGGGTGACGCGCCAGACTATTGGTTTGATAGAGGCGGGGAAATACAATCCCAGTCTCTCACTCTGCCAGTCCATTTGCAGATGTTTAGGGAAAACCCTAGACCAACTATTTTGGGAGGAAGAAGATGGTAAATAAATTCATTCATTATCAATTACTTGACGAAAGAGAAGAACAACTAATCAATAAAGCTGGGGCAGAGTCTTTTTCACTTTTTATTGGGCTTGTACTTCTAAGCTATTTGGTGGCAGTGTTGGCTCCATCTCTTTTTAATCCGAATTTTCTAGTCTATACTCTGATAGTAGGAATTCTCTTCTTTTTTAATCGTGCCCGTTATCTGGGAGTGACCTACTATAGTCGTTTTCATTTTACGATTTTGGGTTGTTTTTTCCTAACCTTGGCTATTACGACTCTTTTGATGTTACAGAATTATCAATTCAACATAGAAATTTATCAGCACAATCCTTTGAACGTTAAATACCTATCTGCTTGGGCAATTACTTATGTCATTTACCTTCCCTGGGTCTTTATTGGCAATCTTGGTCTTAAGAGCTATGGTAAATGGGCTCAGAAAAAGTTTGAACAAGATATGGATGAACTGGAGAGTGGAGAATAGCTTGTTACTCTTTTCTCAATCAGGCTAAAATGTGATATAATAGTACTAATTTATTGGAATACATGAAAGTTCTTGAAAATTTTCATGGGTTTCTAGTTAAGGAAGTAGGAAAAGTATGTATCCAGATGATAGTTTGACATTGCACACGGACTTGTACCAGATCAACATGATGCAGGTTTACTTTGACCAAGGGATTCACAATAAAAAGGCGGTCTTTGAGGTGTATTTCCGCCAGCAGCCTTTTAAGAATGGCTATGCGGTTTTTGCAGGTTTGGAAAGAATTGTGAGTTATCTTGAAGACCTGCGTTTTTCAGATAGTGATATTGCCTATTTGGAGTCGCTAGGCTATCATGGGGCATTCTTGGACTATCTCCGCAATTTCAAGTTGGAGTTGACCGTTCGTTCTGCCCAAGAAGGGGACTTGGTTTTTGCTAATGAACCGATTGTACAGGTGGAAGGCCCTCTAGCTCAATGTCAGTTGGTCGAAACGGCTCTTTTGAACATCGTCAACTACCAGACCTTGGTGGCGACAAAGGCAGCTCGTATTCGTTCGGTTATTGAAGATGAACCTTTAATGGAGTTTGGGACACGTCGGGCGCAAGAGATGGATGCGGCTATCTGGGGAACACGCGCAGCGGTGATTGGTGGAGCCAATGGAACTAGCAACGTGCGTGCGGGTAAACTCTTTGACATTCCTGTCTTGGGGACCCATGCCCATGCCTTGGTACAGGTTTATGGTAACGACTATGAGGCCTTTAAGGCTTACGCTGCGACCCACAAAAACTGTGTCTTTCTTGTGGATACCTATGACACCCTTCGTATCGGTGTACCAGCGGCCATTCAGGTGGCGCGTGAGCTAGGTGACCAGATTAACTTTATGGGTGACCAGATTAACTTTATGGGTGTGCGGATTGACTCTGGGGATATTGCTTACATTTCCAAGAAAGTTCGTCAGCAATTGGACGAGGCTGGATTTACAGAGGCTAAGATTTATGCTTCAAATGATTTGGACGAAAATACCATCCTCAACCTCAAGATGCAAAAGGCCAAGATTGATGTCTGGGGCGTGGGAACTAAGCTGATTACAGCCTATGACCAGCCAGCTCTTGGGGCAGTTTATAAGATTGTTGCAATCGAAGATGAAAATGGCCAGATGCGCAATACCATCAAGCTGTCAAATAATGCTGAAAAAGTGTCTACACCAGGTAAGAAGCAGGTGTGGCGCATTACCAGTCGTGAAAAAGGCAAGTCAGAAGGAGACTATATCACTTATGATGGCGTAGATGTTGCCAGCATGACAGAAATCAAGATGTTCCATCCGACCTATACTTACATCAAGAAGACGGTTCGTAATTTTGACGCTGTTCCTCTCTTAGTGGATATCTTCAAAGACGGAAAATTGATTTACAACCTGCCTAGCTTGACTGAGATTCAGGATTATGCTCGTAAGGAATTTGACAAGCTTTGGGATGAATACAAGCGCGTGCTCAATCCTCAGCATTATCCAGTGGATTTGGCGCGTGATGTATGGCAAGACAAGATGGACTTGATTGACAAAATGCGCAAGGAAGCCCTTGGTGAAGGAGAAGAAGAATGAGTTTGCAAGAAACGATTATCCAAGAGCTGGGTGTCAAACCAGTGATTGATGCCCAGGAAGAAATCCGTCGTTCTATTGATTTCTTAAAAAGATACTTGAAAAAACACCCCTTCCTAAAGACCTTTGTATTAGGGATTTCTGGGGGACAAGATTCAACCTTAGCAGGACGTTTAGCTCAATTAGCTATGGAAGAACTGCGAGCAGAAACGGGAGACGACAGCTATAAATTTATCGCTGTCCGTCTGCCTTATGGAGTGCAAGCTGATGAAGCAGATGCTCAAAAAGCCTTAGCATTCATCCAACCAGATGTCAGCTTGGTTGTGAATATCAAGGAATCAGCTGACGCCATGACAGCTGCAGTTGAAGCGACAGGTAGTCCTGTTTCGGACTTCAACAAGGGGAATATCAAGGCTCGTAGTCGTATGATTGCTCAGTATGCCCTTGCTGGTTCCCATAGCGGAGCGGTCATTGGGACAGACCATGCTGCGGAAAATATCACAGGTTTCTTTACCAAGTTTGGTGACGGTGGTGCAGATATTTTACCCCTTTTCCGCCTCAATAAACGCCAAGGAAAACAATTATTGAAGGAACTAGGTGCAGACCCAGCCCTTTATGAAAAAATCCCAACAGCAGACCTAGAAGAAGATAAACCAGGCCTAGCTGATGAAGTAGCACTCGGAGTCACTTATGAAGAGATTGACGACTACCTAGAAGGCAAAACAATCAGCCCAGAAGCCCAAGAGACTATCGAAAACTGGTGGTACAAAGGTCAACATAAACGCCACCTGCCCATCACTGTCTTTGATGACTTTTGGGAGTGAAAACCTCCAGTGGAGGTTTTCAGCTTCTCACCTTGAAATAAGAAAGTGAGAGAAGGTTCGGTAACTCACAGAGTTCGATTTCGTCGTCTCACCCCCGCAACGATGACTATGTTTGAAAAAGCTTGCTAGAGCGCATTTCAAACCAGACAGCGACTGCGTCAAGGGTTTACCCCGAGCATGGAAACAAGTAAGCGAGGAAGGTCAGGTGGACCTTTTTAGCTTATTACCTTGAAATTAAAAAGCAAAGCAAATCTAAATGGAGATTGAATAGAAATCATATATCAGAAAGCGAGGCAGCATCATGAAAGCAATCGGAACGAAAATGTTACAGACAGAACGTTTAATCTTGCGAAGATTTGTAGAAAGTGATGCAGAAGCCATGTTTCAGAATTGGGCTTCATCCGCTGAGAATCTGACCTATGTCACCTGGGATCCTCATTCTGATGTCGAGGTGACTCGAAACTCGATTCGTAACTGGGTTGCATCCTATACCAATCCCAACTATTACAAATGGGCTATTTGTCTCAAAGAAAATCCGGAGAAAGTTATAGGAGATATCAGCATCGTTGCAATAGATGAGAACAATTCTTCTTGTGAAATTGGCTATGTACTAGGCAAGGTTTACTGGGGACATGGGATTATGACAGAAGCCTTGAAAGCTGTCTTGGACTTCTGTTTTACTCAAGCAGGTTTTCAAAAAGTTAGAGCTCGATATGCCAGTCTCAATCCAGCTTCAGGTCGTGTCATGGAGAAGGCTGGAATGTCCTATCTCAAGACTATTACCAATGGTGTAGAGAGAAAAGGCTATCTTGCGGACCTTATTTATTATCAGATAAGTAGGGAAGACTAGTGAAGTTTCTTTTCAGTTTCCATCAAAGTCAGACCTTGTCTGGCTTTTTTTGAACCATTTTTTACATAACCTGATTAAATTCCTATTTTTCCCTATCATTGTCCCTGTTTTTTCTGGAGTTTTAGGGCTATAATAGTCCTATCAAATCAAAGAATGGAGGAAGGCAATGGATAATATAATCTTTTTAATCAGTGTTTTTCTTGCTGGAATTCTTTCCTTCTTTTCTCCTTGTATTTTACCCTTGTTACCGGTTTATGCAGGGGTCTTGTTGGATGATAAAGATGGTGCTCAGGCTTCTAGTGGGAAATTTTCAATCTCACTTGTTAGTTTATTAAGAACTTTGGCCTTTATAGCGGGTATTTCTTTTATCTTTATCTTACTGGGATATGGTGCTGGTTTTTTAGGAGACCTTTTGTATGCCTCTTGGTTTCAGTATGTGACGGGTGCGGTTATCATTCTTTTGGGTTTGCACCAGATGGAAGTCTTACATTTTCAGGGACTCTACAAGGAAAGAAGGCTACAATTAAAGAGACAGGGGCAAAAGGGTAAGGGCTATAGTCAGGCATTTTTACTGGGGTTGACCTTTAGTTTTGCTTGGACGCCTTGTGTGGGGCCGGTTCTTGGCTCTGTTTTGGCTTTAGCGGCTTCAGGTGGCTCCGGTGCTTGGCAGGGAGCTGGTCTCATGTTAATCTATACGCTGGGTCTAGCACTACCATTTTTGGTTCTAGCTCTAGCCTCCAGCTATGTTTTGAAACATTTCCGAAAACTCCATCCTTATCTAGGAACTCTCAAAAAAGTGGGTGGTTTCCTAATTATCGTGATGGGAATCTTGGTGCTTTTGGGAAATGCTTCCATTTTGACTACATTATTTGAATAGAGAGGAAAAAGAAATGAAGAAATGGCAAACATGTCTCCTTGGAGTAGGCTCAATCTGTTGCTTGGCAGCCTGTTCTGCTAAAAATATGTCAGACGAGTCTACTATGAAGGAGCAAACAAAAACAGAACAAGTCAGCTCGCAAACTGCCACCAAGGGTCAGGCAGTTGCTGATTTTGAATTGACAGGTGTAGACGGCAAGACCTACCGCTTGTCTGATTACAAGGGCAAGAAGGTCTATCTCAAATTCTGGGCTTCTTGGTGTTCCATCTGTCTAGCCAGCCTTCCAGATACGGACGAAATTGCTAAGGATGCTGGAGACGACTATGTGGTCTTGACAGTAGTGTCTCCTGGTCACAAGGGAGAACAAGCTGAAGCTGACTTTAAGAACTGGTACAAGGGCTTGAATTATAAAAATTTCCCAGTTTTAATTGATCCATCAGGCAAACTTTTGGAAAGTTATGGTGTCCGTTCTTATCCAACTCAAGCCTTTATAGACAAGGAAGGCAAGCTGGTCAAAACCCAACCAGGTTTTATGGATAAGGATATGATTTTAAAAGAATTGAAAGAAATGGGGTAGGGAAAGGTCATGAATGATAAAGTAAAATTGTTTGTCTTGGCAGGGATTTTTTTCCTAGCCATAACCGGTTTCTATTTTCTATTGATGCGAAATGCAGGGCAGACAGATAGCTCGCAAATTGAGAAAGCATCAGTTAGCCAAGGAGGAAAAACAGTGAAAAAAACAAAAATTAGTAAAGACGCAGACTTGCATGAAATTTATCTAGCTGGAGGTTGTTTCTGGGGAGTGGAGGAATACTTCTCACGCGTTCCCGGAGTGACAGATGCAGTTTCAGGCTATGCAAACGGTAGAGGGGAAACAACCAAGTACGAATTGATTAACCAAACTGGACATGCGGAAACCGTCCATGTCACCTATGATGCCAAGCAAATTTCTCTCAAGGAAATCTTGCTACATTACTTCCGCATTATCAATCCAACCAGCAAAAATAAACAAGGAAATGATGTGGGGACCCAGTACCGTACCGGTGTTTATTACACAGATGACAAGGATTTAGAGGTGATTAACCAAGTCTTTGATGAGGTGGCTAAGAAATACGACCAACCTCTGGCGGTTGAAAAGGAGCCCTTGAAGAATTTTGTGGTGGCAGAGGATTACCATCAAGATTATCTTAAGAAAAATCCAAATGGCTACTGCCATATCAATGTCAACCAGGCTGCCTACCCCGTCATCGATGCCAGCAAGTATCCAAAGCCAAGTGATGAAGAATTGAAAAAGACCTTGTCGCCTGAAGAGTATGCAGTTACCCAGAAAAATCAAACAGAACGGGCTTTTTCAAACCGCTACTGGGATAAATTCGAATCTGGTATCTATGTGGATGTAGCAACTGGCGAACCCCTCTTTTCATCAAAGGACAAGTTTGAGTCTGGTTGCGGCTGGCCTAGTTTCACCCAACCCATCAGCCCAGATGTTGCTACCTACAAGGAAGATAAGTCTTACAATATGACACGCATGGAAGTGCGGAGCCGAGTTGGAGATTCTCACCTTGGCCATGTCTTTACGGACGGCCCACAGGATAAGGGTGGCTTGCGCTACTGTATCAATAGTCTCTCTATTCGCTTTATTCCCAAAGACCAAATGGAAGAAAAAGGTTACGCTTATTTACTAGATTATGTCGATTAAGAAGTCTTTCCTAAGCAGTTAGAGGAGAATTTTGCTATACTGATACTAGTAAGTGACAAAGGAGCAGGGCATGACCTACACAATCTTAATTGTAGAAGATGAATATCTGGTAAGACAAGGTTTGACCAAGCTGGTCAATGTATCAGCCTACGATATGGAAATCATCGGTCAGGCTGAAAATGGAAGACAGGCTTGGGACTTGATTCAAAAGCAGGTGCCAGACATTATTTTAACCGATATCAACATGCCTCAGCTGAATGGCATCCAGTTGGCCAGTCTGGTACGAGAAACCTATCCACAGGTTCATCTAGTTTTTTTAACAGGCTATGATGATTTTGATTATGCCTTGTCTGCTGTCAAACTTGGTGTGGATGACTACCTGCTCAAGCCCTTTTCTCGTCAGGACATTGAGGAGATGTTGGGGAAAATCAAGCAAAAACTAGACAAGGAAGAAAAGGAAGAGCAGTTACAAGATTTATTGACTGATAAGTTTGAGGGAAACCTGGCTCAGAAGATACAGTCTCATCTGGCTGACAGTCAGTTTAGTTTAAAATCTTTGGCCAGTGACTTGGGCTTTAGTCCGACTTATCTGAGCTCCTTGATTAAGAAAGAGTTGGGGCTGCCTTTTCAGGATTATCTGGTAAGAGAGCGTGTCAAACAAGCCAAGCTCTTGCTTTTAACTACAGATCTGAAAATTTATGAAATCGCAGAGAAAGTTGGTTTTGAAGATATGAACTATTTTACCCAACGCTTTAAGCAGATTACAGGTGTGACACCTCGTCAGTTTAAGAAGGGGGAAGGTCGATGAAGCGTTCTTCTCTCCTAGTCAGAATGGTTATTTCCATCTTTCTGGTCTTTCTCATTCTCCTAGCTCTGGTTGGGACTTTCTACTATCAATCTAGTTCCTCGGCCATTGAGGCTACTATTGAGGGTAATAGCCAAACGACTATCAGTCAGACTAGCCACTTTATCCATTCTTATATCAAAAAATTAGAAACCACCTCGACTAGTTTGACCCAGCAGGCAGATGTCCTAGCCTATGCTGAGAATCCCAGTCAAGACAAGGTCAAGGGAATTCGAGATCTATTTTTGACTATCTTGAAGGCAGACCAGGACTTGAAAACTGTTGTTCTTGTGACTAAATCCGGTCAGGTCATTTCTACAGATGACAGTGTGCAGATGAAAACTTCTTCTGATATGATGGCTGAGGATTGGTACCAAAAGGCTATTCATCAGGGAGCTAAGCCCGTTTTGACACCAGCTCGTAAATCAGATAGTCAGTGGGTCATTTCTGTCACTCAAGAACTTGTTGATGCAAAGGGAGCTAATCTGGGCGTGCTTCGTTTGGATATTTCTTATGAAACTCTGGAAGCCTATCTTAACCAACTCCAGTTGGGCCAGCAGGGCTTTGCCTTTATCATCAATGAAAACCATGAATTTGTTTATCATCCTCAACACACAGTTTATAGTTCGTCTAGCGAAATGGAGGCTATGAAACCCTACATTGAGACAGGGCAGGGCTATACTCCAGATCACAAATCCTACGTCAGTCAGGAAAGGATTGCTGGAACTGATTGGACGGTGCTTGGTGTGTCTTCGTTGGAGAAGTTAGACAAGGTTAGGAGTCAACTCATGTGGACCTTGCTTGGAGCCAGTGTCACATCTCTTCTTGCCTGTCTCTGCTTGGTGTGGATTAGTCTTAAACGCTGGATTGCTCCTCTGACTGACTTGAGAGAAACCATGCTGGAGATTGCTTCTGGTAATCAGAATCTTCGTGCCAAGGAAACTGGTGCCCATGAACTGAGAGAAGTGACTCGTCAGTTCAATGCCATGTTGGATCAGATTGATCAGCTGATGGCAGATGTGCGCAAACAGGAAGAAACGACCCGTCAGTATGAACTTCAAGCCTTGTCGAGTCAGATTAACCCCCATTTCCTCTACAATACTTTGGACACCATCATCTGGATGGCTGAATTTCAGGATAGTCAGCGAGTGGTTCAGGTGACCAAGTCCTTGGCGACTTATTTCCGCCTAGCGCTCAATCAGGGTAAAGATTTGATTTGCCTGTCTGACGAAATTAACCATGTCCGCCAGTATCTCTTTATCCAGAAACAACGCTATGGCGATAAGCTGGAATACGAAATTAATGAAAATCCTGCCTTCGATAATCTAGTCTTGCCCAAGCTGGTGTTGCAACCTCTAGTAGAAAATGCTCTTTACCATGGCATCAAGGAGAAGGAAGGTCAGGGACATATTAAAGTTTCTGTTCAGAAACAGTATAGAGGACTAGTCATCCGCATTGAAGATGATGGCGTTGGCTTCCAAGATGCTAGCGATAGTAGTCAGAGTCAGCTCAAACGTGGAGGAGTTGGTCTGCCAAATGTTGACCAGCGTCTTAAACTTCATTTTGGAGAAGATTATCAGATGAAGATTGATTCTGCACCTTGCAAAGGAACGACGGTTGAAATATACATAAATAGAATAGAAACTAGCTAACTCCCAGTCAATTCTGGGAGTTTTATGCGTAATTGGGCAAGCTTTCTAGGTTGTCTATCTTGCTAAAAACAAGAAAAAACGATATGATAGATAGTGACAAAAGAGGTATCAAGTATGAAGGAAAAAGACATTCAAAGAGAAACAAGCCAGATTGTAGAAGATGTGTTAGAAAAGGCCAATTTGAAGCAAGGATCTATCTTTGTTTTGGGCCTTTCTTCTAGTGAAGTGATAGGTGGTCAGATTGGTAAGGAATCCAGCCAAGAAATTGGGGAAATCATTGTGAAGACCATCCTAGATATCCTAGAGGAAAAAGGAATTCATCTAGCTGTTCAAGGTTGTGAACATGTCAATCGGGCCCTCGTTGTTGAACGTCAGGTTGCAGAGCAGTTTGCTCTGGAAATAGTTAGTGTCCTTCCTACCCTTCATGCAGGAGGTTCAGGTCAGTTGGCAGCCTTCAAGTTTATGCAAGATCCAGTTGAGGTTGAATTTATCAAGGCTCATGCTGGATTGGATATCGGAGACACTGCAATTGGCATGCATGTCAAGCATGTTCAGGTTCCGATTCGCCCTCTTTTGAGAGAAATTGGGCATGCCCATGTAACGGCTCTTGCTAGTCGTCCAAAATTAATTGGAGGTGCGCGTGCGCACTATCCGCAAGATTCTATTAGAAAGTCATAAGAATGAGAAAAACAAAACAACAACTTGAAAAAATTACTAAATATTCCATTCGCAAGTTAACTGTTGGGGTTGGTCCTGTAGCCATCGGGGCCTTCCTTTTTGGTGCAAGTGCCCTTTCAGTAGATAAGGTACAAGCCAATGAAGTTGGTGGAGCTCATAGCGTTCATTACCGTTATTTGGCGGAGCAGGAATTGACCGAGTCTGAAAAAGCCTTAATTCACCATGAAGTCCCTTCGGAGTTTCAAGAGGATGATATTATCTATGCAGTGTATCGAAAGAAAGCTAGTACCTACCAAGAACTTCCTTATACAGGGAGTAAAGAATTAGCCTTGGCTGGTATAGGGTTGGCTACGGCTTCTTTGGCTGTTTTATTAATCTCTAAAAAACATCGTGGTAAGGTGCTTGGTGTCTTATTAATTAGTTCGATTGGTGCAAGCAACTTTGTTCCTTTCACCACATTTGCGTTTGAAAATAAAGAATTGCTTTCTTATAACCAAACTATTTCGGCTTCTACACATGAAGGTTTGGCTGAAGGGATTATCCACATTGATGGCTATGAATACATTGGATACTTCAAGGAAGCAGAACTCCATCCATCAAGGCCAGCTTCAGCTGAGAAGCCTCAGTTGCCAGTAGAAAAGCAAAGTGCAAATGAAATTGATAAGACAGAAGTAGTTCAAGAAAAACCAGTTTCTGAGAAACCTCAGTCAAGACTGGAAGAGAGCTTGGTAGATATTCCTTTTGAAACAGTCACAAGCCCAGATACCAATCTAGCAGAAGGACAGACTCGTATCGTCACAGCTGGAGTAAATGGTCAGCGTCGCATTGTAACCAAAGTATCGATGGTTAATGGTCAAGAAGTTAGAGAAGTCATCGAAGACCAAGTGGTTCAAAATCCTGTTTCGCAAGTCATTGCAGTCGGAACTAAGAAAGAAGAGCAACCTGCCCCAACTCCAGTACCACAAGCTGAACCAACGCATCAGGTAGCTAAAGGAACGCAAGAGGCAGGCAAAGAAGGTCAAGCCTTAACGCAACCAACCTTACCAGAGGCTCCAGTTGAAGCAAAAGGAACC